>JAISFI010000314.1 GCA_031263685.1 Dysgonamonadaceae bacterium
GTAATTGTTCATATTCCGAACGTCTTATGATTATCATTTCTTCCACGACGCAAATGTAATACTTTTTGCTGATTTGACACTTTTTTCCCTTTTTTTAGAGTACCTGAGTAGTTACAAAAAATTAAAAAACAATGGAAGACAAACATTCCCTACTCATCCCTGCCAACATCGTATCGCAGGTACAGGGCCTGGTCAATCAAGCCAAAGCATTGCTGTTACCTTATGTGACCCCGCTCACGCCCGCCGAATGGCACACGTTGCCGAAAATGGGCGAGAAGACTCTCAGTTTCGTGGAAAAAGCCCACGAATATGCCGTGCAGAATCCCAATCTCTGTCCGCCGTATCTTGATATGGCAGCCTTTAACACGGATTTTGCCGATGTGTACAATCTTTTGATGCTTAACAACGCCACGCTGCAACTCCACGAGTACACCGACGACACCGCCATGACTTCCGGCAGCGAAGCTTACCAGGCCGCGCTCATCTTCTACAATTCCGTGAAAATGGCCGCCCGCCAGGACGTCCCCGGCGCCAAAGCTGTGTACGAGGAATTACGGAAACGTTTCCCCGGCACGCGGCGCAAACCCGGTGAAATGGATGCAGAAAGCAGCGACTGAATTGCTTAAAAATCCGGTTTTGATACTCCGAAAGTCAAATTTAACTCTCGGAGATTCAAAATTGATTCTCGGAGATTTAAAATTTGAAACAAAGCATGAGAACTAAAATCACATATACAGCAATTGCAATATTAAATGCAGTGATACGGTTCATACTGAGTGCAGTAGGGATTGATGTAAGGATGCTGTGTCTGTCTGCAAGTCCGCTGCACGAGAAAATGTTACGTCAAAATTTCTGTTATGGGCGAGGTATAATGGCTGCTTCGCAATACAGGAAAAGATATACTATTTGGGAGTTGGGGAAGAATAAATTCACCTGAGTTAGCCTTTGCCATAGTTTTTCCTGTTGGCAAATGCGGCAACCGGTTCAAAGTAGAACTTCAAAAGGAAAGAAAACGTGAAGGGTTTCACACGGGAAAAAGGAAACTAAAACAAATTTATTATAAACGAATAAAAAATATATTATGAGAAAAAAAGTTTTATTAGTGTCCACGATTATTGCGTTGGGTACGGCTGTTGCACATAATATCAATGTTAATTCGAATTCGAAAAACAATCCCGGCATTGATCTTACATTAGCGAACGTCGAAGCGCTCGCTTTGGGAGAAGTAGATCCGAATCATTGCTCAACAAGTTGTTATAATTCTTGGTGTGGAGAGGTAGGAATAAGCGGAAGTTGGTTCCAATTGTATTATTGCAATTATGATTGGCCGATTGGATGGTAATAAATTGATGGAGAGGATATTCAGCATATAGCGGAATATCCTCTTTTTAAAAAAGATCAGGCAATTATGAAAATTACAATAAAAATAGCGATTTTTCTCATTGGGATAATTTTATGCGCATGTACGGCAGAGAAAAAATCGGATTTTTTGCAACATGTTACCCTGTTGCACGGGAAGGCCGTGAATGTAGACTGTCTGATAGGGCAGCCCTACGAGATCGTGTGCATTGATACTTTGTTGATTTTTTCGGACTTTTATGATCATCAGACGATCACCATGCTTGATGTCAGGAACGACCGTTTCCTTGGCCGTTTTCTGCCGGTGGGGAACGGACCGGGCGAAGTGATTTTACCGGTACGGTTGTTTGAAGCATCCGAAAAGGAACTGGGGGTCTTCATGCCGCAGTGGGGTTGCTTCTATCTGTTAGAGTTACCGGGTATGGAATTGCGCGAAAAGATATTCTTTGAAGACCGGCCGGTCACGGTGAAAAAGACAAAGGATTATTATGTGGGAACGGGCACATTCAGGCCGAATGGAACGAATCCTTCGAGCCAAAGCGATACGGATGACAGGCCGGATGGGAGGTATCATCTGTATGATTCTTCGGGTAAACTGATGCATGAGGCGGGCGAATATCCTTTCATCGGGAAAGACGACCGAATGGAAACCGGCCGGAAGTTTGCCCTGTATCAGGGATACCTGTGTGCAAATCCGGGCAGCAATTTCTTTGCGCATGGCTCTGAATTTTGTGATAATCTGGAATTTTTTATGACTCAAAAAGAGCAAAGCCGGTTATTGAAAAAATATGAAACGTATGACACCACGGTTGAGTTCCGGGAACAGAGACTGACCATAACGGATAACACCGTGAAGAGTTATGCATGGGCCTATGGTACGGAGCAGTACTGTTACTTTCTTTATTGCGGTTCAACCCAGGCGGAAAGTATCGGGAAAAAACTGTTCAAAAATCATGTGATTGTTTTCGACTGGAGCGGCAACCATGTCAAGACCTTCGAAACGGACATGAATATCCAAACGTTTTGTATCGATGAGGTCAATCATGTGATGTACGGCTTTGTTACAGTAGAGGATGAGTTTGTATTAATGCGTTTTCCATTTGAAATTTAAATAATTAGTCATGAAACATGTAGTAATTAAAAATATAATTTTATTATTTTGCGCCGGTTCCGCCCTGTTTTTACCGGCACAGTCCCCTTTTGTTAAAAACGCAGTGCCCCTAACGGGAGAAACGGTTGTTATGGACTGTCGGTTGACGGCTCCGTTTGAAATGTCGTTCGTTAATTCCTGCCTGCTTGTTGCAGACCGTTATGAAGGCAAGACGGTTGCAGTGTTCGACACAAAGGCTAGGAAATGTCTCGGCTGGCATCTTTCGTTGGGCAACGGTTCTGGGGAAATGCGAGGCGGGCCAATGCGTTTCAGTTCTTCCGACGGAAAATTGCACATATATCAGCCTTCGTCGGGAAATCTGTGTACATTCAGCGTCCCGGCAATGAAACTGCAAAAGACGGTCTCATTCGCAAGTAATCCGGCGACCGGCAGGCAAAATCTTGATCAAGTCCGGAAGTTGCAGGATGGATATGTAGGTACCGGCCGGTTTGAGAAGGGACGGTTTTGCCTGTACAACAAGCGGGGGAAAGAAATGCGGCAGGCCGGCGAATATCCTTTCGAAGGAGAATCGATGGATGCGGGTAAACGTTCTCTGTTTTATAACGGACAGATAGGCGCCAATCCTGAAAGTACAGCGTTCGTCGTCTGTTCCTGGTTGTGCGACAATCTTGAATTTTATGAAATCCGGGAGAAGGAAGTCCGCCGGCTGAAAAAATACGGCACACACGATGTGGATGTGTCCTGGCGTGAAAATAGAACTTTTGCAAACGAAAATACCTTGTCCGGATATATTCATGTATATGAAACAAACGATTATTGTTACCTGCTTTACAGCGGAGAAAAAGGCCTCCAGATCGACGGAAAATGGCTTTTTATATTCGACTGGCAAGGGAACCATCTGAAAAGTTATGAACTTGATATGTCTGTACATAAATTTTGCGTAGATGAAACCGGTCAAATCCTGTACGGTATAGTTCGGGACGGCGATAAGTCAGAAATACGGAGTTTTAAACTGTAACATGATGAAAAAGCATTTGTATTTATTAGGAATATTCCTCTGTAGCGTTTTATCCGCCGCCAACCCTGCAGGAGCGGAAACGATGCAAAAATCCGTTCTTTGCAAAGGGACTGTACTGAACAGCGAAACAGGCCGTCCCATACCTGGCGTGGCATTATATACGGATAATAAAATCAGTGGAATAACAACTGATGCGAACGGCGAATATCAGCTTAAAGTAACGGAGGGAACAAAGGTTCGCTTTAAAAAGGAAGGTTATATCTGGAAGACCGTTACCGTGATTCATCAGGAGAAGCAGAAAATCCGCCTTTCGCCAAGTCAAGGTGCGATAATTTCCAATGGAGGAGAGAAAATAACGGAAGTGGAGTATGACGGAGTATCCATACCGGAAAAGGAATGGCCGCAGATCAATCCAGAAGAGATTGGCAACATGAATATGCTCAAATCGAATAACAATACTGTGAAATTAGTGATAAAAAGCAAATAATTTGATTATCTATGAAGTTTGAAATATTTTTAATATCCATATTATCGTTTTCATGTCATTCGAATAAAAATAATGAAACGGAAAAAATTGAATTAATTGTTCGGGAATGGCAAAATAAAACAATTAAAATTCCTCCGGAACCAATAGAATACAAAGTAACAGGACGTGATACAATATGCTCCGATATATGGAATAAACCATACAAAATATTGACTTATGTTGACTCCATTGGCTGTACCGGCTGTCAACTCGGCTTGCCTCAATGGAAACAATTTATAGACTTGTCTGTTATTGAACAACTGGATATTGGTTTTATTTTCGTTATACATTCTGTTGACTATGAAATTTTTGAATTGATGTTGCAGGAAAATGATTTTCATTATCCCATCATTTATGATCGAAATAACGATTTTGACAAGCTAAACCATTTTTCTAAATCTGCTTACCGCACTTTTCTTATAGACAAAGACAACAAAGTCTTGCTGTTAGGATCACCGGTCTATAACCCGGAATTGATTAAATTATACAAAAAAATAATCAATGCGAATCAACAGTAATTAAATAAATTATTGTCGGAAAAAATGCCCTGATAATAAAACAACAGTATCTTTGAAATCAAGATAAATAACATAATTATTAAACTAAAAAAAATAAAAAACAATGGAAGACAAACATTCCCTGCTCATCCCTGCCAACATCGTATCGCAGGTACAGGGCCTGGTCAATCAGGCCAAATCGTTGC
>JAISFI010000335.1 GCA_031263685.1 Dysgonamonadaceae bacterium
GTAAAGGACGGCGTCCTCAATCTGTCGTCGGAGGCTGCGAAATTGGCATCCAGACTGAAACCCGTTGCCGGAAAACCGCTTCACTTCAGCATCGAGGGCGAGGACAAGGCTCTGGAATATGTACCCTATTACGAAATTGGCAAAGACCTTCCATTTACCTGTTATCCGATATTTGCAATGAAATAACGAAGTTTGATATTAATCTTTAAAGCTATGATATATAATACCTCATAACGAATGTCTGTTTACAAAGTTCTTTAGAAGAACTGCGTATGTATATGGGATATAATATCCCATCGACCAACAATATTGGATTATTGACCTGCTTTTACTTAAATGTAAATGGATTTTTTGAAATTTCTAACTGATGAATGAAATATGAAATATACATCCGTCAAAAGAAAAACAGTTAAAATTTAATAGTAATAAAAACTCATGAATGAGAAAATGATTGAAAAAAAGAATCTGCTGCGAAAGATGACTGTAATTGCTGTATGCGCTTTTTGTTTTACGTTTTCGCTGTACGCTCAGAAAACTGTTACCGGTACGGTGAAGAATGCAGATGACAAAGCGATAGCAGGCGTTAATGTCTCGGTCAAAGGAACGTCAAATGGAACGACTACCGATCTGAACGGGACATATAGCCTGAATGTACAGGAAAATGAAATACTCGTGTTTTCGTATGTAGGTTATGTTACTCAGGAAATAAGAGTAACAGATCAAACCGCCATTCCGGCAATACTGCAGGAAGATCTCCAGGAACTGGAAGAATTGGTGGTTGTGGGTTACGGTACGCAAAAGAAAGTGAACCTGACCGGCGCGGTAGCCTCGATTAGCAGTAAGGATATCCTTACTACCAAAACGGGGAATATCCAAAATTCACTGTCCGGAAAGATTGCCGGACTGAAAAACTATCAAAAGACGTCCGAACCCGGAAAGTACAACAACGACTTCTCCATTCGCGGCATGGGCGCTCCGCTGATTGTGATTGACGGAGTTCCGCGCGATAACTTTGTCCGTCTGGACATGAACGAAATCGAATCGGTTTCCGTACTTAAAGACGCTTCCGCTTCCATCTACGGTGTACGCGCGGCAAACGGCGTGATCCTCGTAACAACGAAGAAGGGACAGCGGAATACGAAGTTCAAACTGAACTATTCCGGTTATTACGGCGTCAATCAGCTCCTGAAACCGGGGCAGCCCTTGGATGCAGTTGGCTGGATGCAGTTGCAGAATGAAAAGACGCTGAACGGAGGAAGTACCGATCTGCCATACCCCAGGGAAGTCATTGACGAATACCTTAACGGTACGGGAAAATCGACAAACTGGCTGCAGGAAGCTAACTCAAGTTCGCCTCAGACGTATCACAGCGTCAGCGCTACAGGAGGAACCGACAAGCTGGATTATTTTGCCAGTTTCGGTTATGACTGGGAAAAAGGTATATGGAAATCGGGTGATTTGAACTATCGAAGATTCAATCTTCGATCGAATGTGAGGGCGGAACTGGCTCACGGGCTTAAAGCCGAAGTCCTGCTGAATTTGATGACCGATCTCAAAAACCAGCCCAGCGTCGAACCGTCCTATAATATTTATTCCAATACTTTCACTCAGGTACCGATAAATCCGTACTACTACGTTGATGAAGCTACCGGAGAGATATATTATTCCAATGCAGCCAACGGAATGCATCCCCATTTCATTACCAGTTCCGACCTGTCGGGATATCAGAAGACGCAGCAGCGTCTGGTGCAGACCAATATGGCGCTGGAGTGGGAAGTGCCGTTTGTAGAAGGATTAAAAGCCCGGGGAATGTACAGCTACGACTACACGGAAAACAACAACCGGAATTTCCGAAAGAAATATACGGTGTATGATTTGCGGGACGGCGAATATGTGCCTGCAAATATTTATTCGCCCTCCACGCTGACAAGGCAGCATTACGAACATGTCAATTCGATGCTGCAACTCTCCCTGTCGTACAGTGGAAAATTCAATGACCATAGTGTTAGCGCCATGCTTTTGTATGAGGAAAGCGACCGGCAGGGGGACAATTTCAGTGCGTACCGTGAATTTAGCATGGACGCATTAGACCAGCTGTTTGCCGGAAACACGACAAATCAGCAGGGAACTACCGATGCGGGTTCCGGCAATCTGTATCACAGGGCAAACAAGGGGCTGATAGGCAGATTCAACTACGATTATGCTTCAAAATATCTGGCTGAATTCAGTTTCCGCTATGATGGCTCTTCCCTTTTTGGAGAAGGTCGTCAGTGGGGATTTTTCCCGTCCGCATTTCTTGCCTGGAAACTGTCGGAAGAGAGTTTTATCAAGGACAGCGAATCGCTCGGTTTCATCGACAATCTTAAGTTGCGGGCTTCCTACGGACTGATGGGCGACGAAAATGCTTCCAGCTACCAGTTTGTAACAGGATACAACTATCCCTCGGGCGGATATGTATTTGGCAATGATTATGTCAATGCAATCGCTTCGCGCGGAATGGCAAATCCCAACATCACATGGTCGTCGGCGGCAATTGTCAATATTGGACTGGACGCCGGTTTCTGGAATGGACTGCTGGGCGTTGAAGCGGATATTTTCCGCCGTGACCGTACCGATATGGTTGCCACGCGTTCTGCAAGTTTGCCGGGACTGGTCGGGGCAAATCTGCCGCAGGAAAACCTTGAAAGCGAAACTGCGGAAGGCGTCGAATTGACGCTGACGCACAGAAACAGAATTAAGGATTTTCACTATAACTTTTCGGGAAATATTGCCCTGAACCGTAATAAAAACAAACACAAGGAAATTGCAACGCAGGGAAATTCCTATCTGAACTGGCGCAACAACACAAACGACCGCTGGCAGGGTCTCGTGTGGGGACGCGACTATGCAGGGCAATATCAGTCGTATGAAGAAATCATGAACAGAGGCGTGATTTACGACGGCAGCAGGGGCAATTCGCTGATGCTGCCCGGCGACCTGATTTACACCGACTGGAACGGAGACGGCATCATTGACGGCAACGACGATCACCCGATCAGCATCAACAATGCGGGAAGCCCGTTTCTGACGTACGGATTCTCGCTTGGCGCGGAATACAAAGGTTTCGACCTGAACGTCGTTGTTCAGGGTACAGGCATGAGGTGGATAAGGCATGCCGACGGATTCTGGTACAGTTCGCCGCTGAACTGGGGACGTGGAGGACTGGACATTTTCCTCGACCGCTGGCATCGGGAAGACCAGTATGACCCGAACAGCAAGTGGGTTCCGGGATTTTACCCCTCTACATGGGCAGATAACGGCAGAAGCGGTTTTACCATGGCAAATTCCACATTCTGGATGGTAAACTGCTCGTATTTCCGCGTGAAGAGTCTGGAAGTGGGATATACCCTTCCGGCAAAGATTGTCGGTAAAGTGGGATTGCAGTCGTTAAGAGTATTCTTTAATTCCTACAATCTGCTGACTATTTCCGACCTGACTTATTGCGATCCCGAATTTCCGAACTCCGAATATACGGCGGAATATCCCAATAGCAGGTCTTTTAATTTTGGATTACAAATTACATTTTAATGAAAATCATTATGAAAAGATTAAAATTATTACTGACAGCCTGCATTATTGCAATGTCTTCGTGTAACGACCTGGATGTTCCGCCGATGAATATCATTACAGACCGGGATGTGTTTACTTCCGAATCGGGCGTCATGTCGTATATGGCGCGGCTTTACCGGGATTTGCCTTTGCAGGATCTCGACGCCGCCGTCAGCATACAGACCTACACCGGCGAAGCGCTCAGTCGAAATGCAACTCCGCCGAACGTTGCAGGCAATACTGCCGGATACTGGAACTATTCCCATGTCCGCAATATCAATTATTTTCTTCAGGAAATGCCGAACAATGCCGGCAACTTTAACCCGGGCGATGTTGATACATGGCTGGGAGAGGCGTATTTCATGCGTGCATATACCTATTTCACCATGACGCAGCGCTATGGCGGCGTTCCTGTAGTAGATAAGGTAATTAATTATTTGGGACAGGACGTCGAAGACCTGAGAGCGCCGCGCGACAGGGAAGTGGATTGCTACAATTTTGTACTTGCCGACCTGGACAGGGCTATAGAACTGCTTCCTCCCGCCAGTCCGCAGGCTGGTCGCGTTAACCGGTATGCCGCATACGGCATGAAGGCAAGGGTTGCGCTTTGGGCGGCTTCCATCGCCAAATATGGCACGGTTCAACTGAACGGACTGGTCGGCGTTCCTGCTGAACGGGCAAGAGATTTTTATCAGATAGCTTATGACGCCGCCGTAAAAACGGCTGAAGGGGGATATACCCTGTACAATGACGGAAGCGGCGATCTGGCTGCAAGCTATACAAAGATTTTTCTGGATCAGGCAAGTCAGGAAAATATCTTTGTCCGGAAATACAAATATCCCGAATATGGACACAGTTTCGACCGTGTAGCCGTTCCGTGGCAGCTGCGCGGTCCGGATACATACTCAAGCTATGCCTGTCCTACGCTGGACGCTATTGAAATGTTCGACGATATTGACGGAAATCCGTTTATCCTCAATTCCGGTACCGACGATGCACCGGTACTGTACGCCGACCGGCTGGATATTTTCGCCAAAGCGGAACCGAGACTGAGAGGAATGATCTGTTTCCCCGGCGATATGCTTAAAGGCGAACTGATAGACGTCCGTAAAGGAATAGTGGAAGAAGGAGACGCCATCAGCGATTTCAGATCAACCGCATCGTTCCCCGATACATATACCGGACAGAATATTCCGGGAACAATGACGATTCAGGGAGCAAGCGGAATGGGATACAACGAAACGACGGCAACCGGATTCTATCTGCGCAAATGGATAGATCCCAATCTGGCGAAATCGGACGTTGTCGGAGGAAAAAGCGTGACCCCGTGGATCGAAATGCGATATGCCGAAATACTGCTGACACGCGCCGAAGCAGCCGTGGAACTGAATGCATACGGCGACGCTTCGAAAATGAGCGACGCTGTTACATGTATTCAGGCAATCCGCGACCGTGCCGGAGCATTCAAAAAATATACGACTGCGGCGGAACTGACAAGGGACCTTGTCCGCAGGGAACGTCGGATGGAACTGTATTACGAAAACAAAACCTTCTGGGACTTGAAACGCTGGCGGATATTCGACCAGGAAGTTTTCAATCGCGAATGGAAGGTGCTGTGGCCCATTTTTGTCTGGGACGAACAGAAGTATTACATGAAAAAGTCTCTGCAGACGCTGGCAAGGGTTACTTTTCAACCCACATACTACTATTTGCAGATTCCAACCGGGGAAATCGCAACCAATCCCCTGCTGGAACAAAACCCCGGATATTAATTTTTAAAAAGTATTCAAATGAAAAAGAAACGAATATTATCATTGGCGTGCCTGTTTGCGGTAATTCTGTTTTCTTCGTGCGAAATAGACAATTACGACGAACCGGACGGGATTCTGACAGGACGCATAATAGACGCGATAACCGGGAATCCGGTTTTAACCGAACAGCCGCAGGGTTTCCGTATCCGATACGAGGAAATCAGCTGGAGCGAAACTCCTACCGCCCAGTTTTTCTGGGGAAAGGCGGACGGAACGTTTAACAATAACAAACTGTTTACCGGAAAGTACAGGATAACGCCTGTCGAAGGCGCTTTCGTAACGCCCGATCCGAAAGAAACGGATGTTTCTTCAGGAAAGACAGCAACTGTCGATTTTACGGTTACTCCGTACATCAGTTTCAGTAATGTGTCAATAGTGAAGGAAGGAAACTCGGTCAGGGCGACGTTTACCATGTCGAGGAACGTTGAATCTGCCGCACTGCAGGATTATCGCGTGTTTGCTACGGCTGCAGCTCCATACGTCGGGACGCAGCTGTTCGACAATGACGTCAGCACGGTAGCAGTCGGCATCAATGAATCGAATCTTGATGTTCCCGTTTCGGTACTTCTTCCGGAGAATTTTGTTTCCGGGAAAACGTATTATATCCGTGTCGGCGCCCGATGTCAAAACTCATCCAGCCGGTACAATATGACGGAAGCAGTGAAAATTCAGATGTAAACGGGATCGTTTTGTCCGTTTATGATTGTAGAGACAGGGCATGCCCTGTCTCTTTTCATTCGGCATGACATGCCGGCAGATGATGTGCAATTGAAGTTTCCCACCTATTCCTGCTATAATCATATTATTTTTGTTTCTTTGCACCCCGAAACCGTCTTGCAAAACTGGTAAAACAGCCTTGGTTTCACGAATCCGCAAATTGTGGAACGGCAAAAAGACAATTAT
>JAISFI010000382.1 GCA_031263685.1 Dysgonamonadaceae bacterium
GTCTTTCAAGTATTGAATACGGTCGATGTCTTCCTGTGAAACCAATCCGCCCGGGTGGACAAAGTTCTGGGCGCTTAAATTGAAACAGCACATAATAATGGCTGTAAATACAAAAGAAAATACTAATTGTTTTCTCATGACAATTGTGTTTTTAAATTAGGATAATATGAAATGAAAAAAAAATCGTGGGAATGTGCTGTTTTTAGTACACTCCCACGATTATTAAAAATCTTTTTTATCTTACGATTACCTTTACGGCTTTTTCATTCACTTTTACAATATACAAACCTGTATCTTGTACCGGAATGTCCTGCGTGCCGGAAACAATCCGGTTGGCTATCAAAGTTCCTGTGAGCGAATAAACCGCTACATTCGCTTTTGCATCGCTAACTATGCGGATTGATTTGTCAACCGGATAAACAACCGGATCACTGGTTTTCGTTACCGTCGATATACCCGTTTTTGCCGAATTGAACTTGAACACATATTGCGGCTCGGTAAATCCGTTTGTTATTTTTTGATTGCTTGCATCGTAACCCCAATAACCTTTCGCGGAAGAACTTTCGGCATTTTGAATGGCATAATTTGTTCCGTCGAACAGAATATTCATTGTACGCCAGGCAAGTTCGCTGTCACCGCCATATTCGGCGCGGAAAACGGCATTTTCGTTCATGTTGCGATAATTTACATCGGGACCGGAATTAGAGATACCTTCCTCGTACAATGCACTGAAGAATGTGTATCTGTCGTTTGCCTGTTTGGTAATTTTGATGATTTGGCTGTTGCCGGTTGTGTTTTGTGTTTCCAGCAAACTGCCGAGAGCCACGCTGATAACATAATCCTTACCGGTAGCCGTTTCAAAATTACCCGGATTGGTAACATAATACTGGTCGTTGACTAACATATAGTAATTTCCGCTTGCCAACGAATTAAGCCCTGTATATTTCACACAAGCGGCTTTGGCAGCCAGTAAAGCAGCTTTTGCTACCCCAATCTGTTCGGCGGTAAGCGTTGCAGGGTTGGCGTCGAGAATGGCTTTTGCCGCTGTGAGGGCGGTGTTGAGAGCGGTATAATCGTCGTTGGAGTATTTTCCAAACACGTCGCCTTCGCTTGCGCCGGCAACTTCTTCCGCCAAAATAGCATCGTAATACGCTTTGGCGTTATCGTAAACGGCTTGCAATTCTTCGAGATAAGGAGTAACGCTAACATCCGTTCCGCAATAGAACAGGCGGAAATTATCGAAAATCGTCCAACTGTTGGTTGCGGCTGTTGCCGTATTTTTGATTCCCAAACGAAGCGTACCGTTGCTTATAAAGTTATATACCACGTTTTCAGCATATTTGCCACTATCGAAAGCTATACGGGCATCGCCCACACTGTTGGCAAAATACATTGTATCTGTTTCGGTGGCATATTTCCAACCCGTGCCGGTAATAGAGTCGGAGTAAACCGAAAGCATCTGCGAAGTATTGTCGTTGGCATAAAGCACTACGGGAATAACTTCCGTACCTGCCTTGTAAGCATCTACCGCTGCCACAGTGTTTGAACCAACGCTACGGTGGAAACCCTGAACGGTTACTTTGTATTGACCGTTGGGTAATCCGGTAATATCCTGATAAAAATCAAGCGAGGTCTTATTATAGAGTTCGTATTCGCTATCCGTGGCTGTACCTGCGGGATTTGCCGTCCAGCCGTTAGCGGCGTCGTCAAATCCGGGATTGACGATAGCTGAAGTAATTTCAACCGGATTTGCAACTGTTCCCGTAGCTTCTGCTACTTTGAGGAAGAACGCCGTTTTTGCCGCAGCCAAATCGGTAATTGCCTGATTGAGCGCTTCTGCATCGAAAGCTGTTTTTGAAGTGTTGTAAACGGTTTGCGCTGCATTGATAGCCGTTTGGAAATTGCTTGCACCGTCTATTGCGGGATGAAGGGCAAGAGTTGCCTGTGCATCGGCGATAGCCAAACGCAATTTGTCTGCCGTAAGCAGGTTCTGCATAGTGGATTTTAACGAATTGACAGCTGCAATGATGTCGGCAGCCGTAGCGGAGGTGTTGTTTTTCGTTGTATTTGCCGTAGCAATGGCCGACAGTACGCTTGCCGCTCCGTCGATTTCCGAATTGTTATTATATAGCTCCTGCGCTTCGGCAATAATTACATCCACCTGTTCGGTAAGCAGGGTTTTTGCTCCTTCGGCGTCAAAAAGCCATGTGTTATCTTTATCAATACCTTTGTCGAAATAGCAAGTACTGCCCGATGTCTGAGTGTCGAAACCGATACCGTTGGCAAATGAGCCGTCGTCTTTTTTCTTTTGGATAGTATAATACTCGGGGTTTGCCATATTATCGAAACGGAAAAGTTGGCGGGCGTTATCGGTGGCTCCGGCATACGAACCTGTCCACTGATTGTTGTGCGTAACATAATTGCCCGAAGCTACTTGCTGGAAAGTATAGCCATTGTCGTTGTCGCCTGTAAGCAGGAAAACATGATAATAGGGATTGGTTTGAGCGTCCTCGTGTTTGACCGCACCGTCGCCTGAGCCTGCTCCACCAAGGTAAGTACCTGTGGTGTAGTTTTTAATCAAATAATAGTTACCGCTTACCGGCAAAGGCAAAAAGGGTGTGCGGGCGCGTGTGATAGCCGCCCACAACTGGTCGAGAAGCGAAGGAATTTCCATCGCGCGAAGCGCGCCGTCGTCAGCCTTTTGGCTAATGTTGAGATACAATGCTTCCAACTCGTTAAGAAAAGCCGTATAGTAACCGTTGGCAGGCCCTTCCACGTTAATAATATCTTCGGCGATGTCAAGCACATTCCACAAGGAATCAACCAGTTCTTCGCTTGTCAAATAAGGATCTGCATATTTATCAGCGTTTGTTTCGGCTGTAGCTTTGTCACTGACAGTAATAACGAGGTCGAGCCATTTTGTGCGGGCAAAAGCGCCACGCACCGTATTTTCGGTGTGTTCTACGCTGCGGGCGTCGGCTTCAAAGGAAATCTTGTCGCCCTGTTTCGCATAAAAATACATAAAATCGGAATAACTGTGGTCGGGCAGACCGCGGACTGGCTTGCCGTTATTAGCCGATATTTGCGGAGTTTCAGGTACCAACGCCAAATACTCAGCATACAATGCTTCATTTTCAGCAGCCCAAAGGTCAACGCCGACTTCACCGTAAGCAAATTCTTTTCCCATAGAGTAGGTATTATCTTCGCCTCCGTAACGGAAAAACTGATATATTTTCATTTGTCCGAGAGAAGGGTTGAAAATGTCCTCACGAATTACTTTCATGTCTGCCCTGTAATAGCCGTCAGCAGGAGCAGTAAAAGTAATCGCCGAATTTTTAGGCGTTTGTCCGGCTCCTGCTATCGAATACACTTCGTAGCCGCTCAATGTATCGGGATAGTTAGACCCGTAAACCAAATCGCCCGCCTCGGTTCCGGCAGGATACTCTGCGGCGACATACAGGTACTCGCCTTTGTCGGAAAACCAAGCGTTGCGCTTCGTTTCAAATTGCGTACCACTTGCAGGACGGTTCATAATCGGATACGAACCGAAACGTTGGATGCAATACGGGTCAAAATAATTGACAGTCGAACTGCTATCCCCATACATTGTGAAAGTAGAATAAGTTCCGGCGTTTACATCGTGCCGTTCAAAACTCCACTGCGCTGTTCCCCCCGACTCAAATTGTTCGGGCGTCATACTCTTCAGGCTGTAGGTCTGTGCCTTGCCTGTGTTTACCGATACTAACAGTACCAGTAAAATCCATAAAAAATAATTCTTTTTCATTGTACATTTAATTTAAATTGTTAGAAAAATATTAGTAAAAATTGTTTTTTGCGGCGGCGGGCAAACCCCGCCTCCTCCATTCATAAAGCTTTTAATTTAGTTTGTTCAATAATATCAACTAATCACCACCGTTTCGACCGGTCCTTTGGGGCCTTCTTTGCCGTGCGCATTGGAATAGCGGGCATAGATATGCGCCTGTTTACCGGTTTGTTCGAGCGGAAATTCGAGAATGTGCAGCGAGACGGACGAGAAATCTTTTTTCTGATATTCGTCGTTATGAGTTGGGTCTAC
>JAISFI010000026.1 GCA_031263685.1 Dysgonamonadaceae bacterium
TTTTCGTAAGTTTCCCAAAATTCAAGATTTGCCGAACCCTGCAACAGTTTGCGGACACGTTCCGGTTCTTTTACGCCGGGCAGTTCCACCAGGATGCGTCCCTTGGTTTCCAATTGCTGTATGTTGGGCTGCACCACGCCAAAACGGTCGATCCGGGTACGGATGATGTTGAAGGCGTTATCGATGGCGCTGTTCGATTCGCTGCGCAGCACACGAAGGACTTCATCATTGGAGGCCTCGAAGCTGATTTTGTTACCTAATTCCGGCGTACGGAAAATAGCCGCCAATTGGGCATTCGGGTCTATTTCGCGGAAAGCGCGGCCAAACAATGTGATGTAATCGTCCTGGCTGTTTGCTTGCATCTGGGTAGCGCGGGAAAGAGCCTGTTGAAAAATGGGGTTGGGATCGGGGTTTGCCAAAGCTTTGACAACATCGGCAACCGATACTTCCAGGATCACGTTCATACCGCCCTTCAAGTCGAGGCCAAGGTTGATTTCACGTTCTTTACATTCCTTGTAGGTATATTTACGTAACCCCATAAAGTTATATACCGCCATGTTGGATATGGAATCCATGTATTGGGCTTCTTGATCATAGTCGCCACCAGCATACTTTTTGGCATCCTTCTCAATAGTCCATGTTTTCCATGTAAATAACAACTGATACAGGCACACTAATGCCATTGCTATGGCAAATGTCCTGATAATTCCTTTATTACGCATTTGTATCTTTTCTTTATTTTAATGTATGGTTTTGAATTTAAAAAATTGAGCGCAAATATATACCTTTTTTTGAAGCTATCGACAAGCAAATAGATTATTTATCAGACATCGGGAGTTTTAATCCGCTCAATGGATCAATTCCTACTTCCTAACCAGTAACCATACATCTTTATGATTTTCGTATGCTGCACGTATACCGGCTATTTTAGTGCGTGCTGTACTTTCTTCGTTATAGCCTCCCGCCGAGATACGGAATAAGCCGTCTTCATTTTCAAGAACTACCGGGGTAAAACCTTCCTTCATCAGGTCGGCTTGATGCTGGCGTGCATTCTCAATACTTTTGAACGAACCGATGATCACGTAAAACCCGAACAGGGTTTTGTCCGTCTGGTCAACCGGTTTTACTTTCTCGGTACGAACGGGAATCTCCGTTTTGGAGTTTTCTTCTGTCAGGTAAGGTGAAGCGCTTTTGGTTGTTTTTTTTGTATTGCATGAACAAATCAACAATGTACATACAATCATGATAGAAAATGTCTTGATCTTCATAATGAAATACTATTTTTCGACAACAATTTATAAAATTTTGTGCAAAGATAATGAAAGTCTTGAATTGTATACGAATCATGTTACCAAGGTTAATTCTTTTTGAGGCGCTATGATTTTTTTGTATCCGCTCTTCCTTTTTGCACATCTATTATCCATCGGTCGGAGTATTCCTTGGCGCTCAAAATTTTCCAAAATAAGCCCGTAGAGTTGGGAAAGCGCCGTTCCGTTACTCCGCGAAACCCGAAATATGTGGATCAGAAGAACTGAATTCCGACAGTGAGCGGTGGAAGATCCGCAGGCAACACTTTCGAATTAAATGCATCGGTGAACCGGTAACGGGCAAAGACGGCATACCGCTTCCAGCCGATACGCGCGATGGCTGAGGCGGTGAAGGGATTGAAGGCATAGCTGTCGCGGTACTTGTATTTCCCTCTTGAATTTGTTTTGAGCTTATAGTATTTGCTGAACGCAAAATCACCCTGCGCGCCAAGGTCAATGTACATCCCGTCGTTGCCGGTGTATTTCCTGGGCGCTACTAAATAGAAGCGGGTATATGCGCCTGCGGCAATAGCATGGCAGCGATATGTCTGTTTGGCAATATCTTCCCCGACAAAGGGCCTCCCGATTACTTCTTCCATAAACGCCGGTTCCTCAGCGGCATTTCTCAGTTTGTAGTTGCTGTACGAATAATGAAGCGTTCCGCCTAATGCAAACCGGCGCGAAAGCTGGTATCGATGTATCCACCCGGCATCGATACCGATGCTGTTGCCGCCCAACACCGTGTAGTAATCGTTGCTGTTGTCCGGCAGGATAAGGCCTATACCGGTAAAGAACGACGATACATGGTGTGCGTATGGATTTGTCCTGGAGCTGGAACGGGGTTCGTTTTCCTGCGGACAGGGAGGATCCGGTTCTTCCGCAGCAACTTGCAGGACTGTGTCCCGGTCATGCACGCTTTTCCTGACGATGATTTCCATATTGCCGATCCGCACGCTGGACTGAGCTGTTACGCTTGCCGTAATACAGGCAATACAAAGAAGGGTCGCTAATTTTTTCATGGGTCTAATTTTTGGGAGGGGTGAATTTTGCATCATGTTGAATCCGAAACTTTAGTTGAAGCCTATTTCTCCGTTCATCACGGCATCAATCAGGCTTTTGTCGATGGTTCCGGCAAAGTGCATTACCGTCAGCGAGTCGCTTGCCGAACGAATAAAGAGCAGCGCGCTTTTATTCCGCACATACAGTTCGATGCGTTCGCCTGAGTTTTTCACTTTCATGATTTCCTCGAAATCCTTTTTCACCGCAGTTTGTAATTCGGCTGTGACGGCTTCGCGGTTAGCGCGTCTTTTACCATCGGCTCTATCCGTAAGGGCGAGGATACGCAGGCTTGTGATTTTCGAAATCAACTCCTGGGTCTTTTTGTCGCCGGTTTTTCCGTTTTTCATCAGGACTAACAAAGCCGGCGAAATGGTGATGGATTCAACGCCCTCTTTTTCCT
Source organism: Dysgonamonadaceae bacterium (assembly GCA_031263685.1). GTDB lineage: Bacteria > Bacteroidota > Bacteroidia > Bacteroidales > Azobacteroidaceae > JAISFI01. The sequence goes on from JAISFI010000026.1 coordinate 2,767, forward strand.
CGTATTTATTGAATATTCTGATGACGGGATCCTCGGCTTCCTTTTGTCCATATACTCCCGACGCGCCGATCAACATCATCGTGATGAAAATGGGAACAAATTTTTTCATGTTGCAATTCTTTATTTTTTATTCTATCAGGTTATTTTTATCGAACTTCACAAGTCCGGTTTTTCATTCTTCACTCCTTTCCGGATTTTAGCGCCTGCTTCTTCCATCGTCCGGTATGCGCTCGCAATTTTGCCGAACTGTTGCAGCGACTGGTTGCTTTCCTGCAGTTTTGCGAAAGCGCCCATGCTGCTCCGCGCCTTTTGCACGGATGCGGCCAGCATTTGCAGCCTGTTGGCAGCCGACTCTATGGCTGCAGCCTCGTCGTACACGCGCTGTCCATCCACATAATAGGCATATGGATCGGGTTGCGTTTTCGGCAAGCCCACCAGTAACAGGATCGCAATGCTTGCCGCAATGCCGACGACAATAGCTCGGTTCAAGCGAACTGCACGCGCCGCCGGTTCTATCGCCCGTTCTTCGGCAAAGAAGGTGAACATGGGGCAATACGCTTTCAGTGAATCGGGTATATCCTCTCCGACAAGGCAGCGTTGCAGTTCGCGTTCTTCGTCCAGCGACGTTGCCCCATCGAAGTAGCGCCGAAGCAACTCATGTACTTTTTGTTCGTTCATATCTTTACTGTTTTAAAAGTTCTTCACGTATTTTCTGCCGGGCGCGCGACAGGCTGGTGCGCACCGTCCCGCCGTTCATTCCCAGTATTTCGGCAATCTCTTCCAGTTCATACCCTTCGATGTCGCGCAGGCGGATCACCATTTGCTGCTGTTCGGGCAACCGGTCGATCAGACGCCTCACAAACGCTGCCATATCGGACTGTTCCACGCTTTTATACGGTGTTTGTTCGTGTGCGGCGTCATGGGCTTCGATCCATTCGTCGGTGCGGCTGTGCGGCGAACGGGCATAGTCGAGGCAGCGGTTCCGTACGGCGCTCATCGCATAAGCCTCCACACTGCGCAAGGCATCAAGCTCGCCGCGTCGCTCCCACAACTTGATCCCAATTTCCTGGACAACATCTTCGGCCTCGTCTGTCCGTCCGACAAAAGCCAGGGCAAAGCGATACAGCTTTGGCCGCAGATGCGTCATTAATTGATTAAAAGAGGTTTTGTCCATTCGTTTACACCAGTTTGCCCCGACTTTTTGACAATCGTTACAACGCTTTTTCAAAATGAAGACGACGCAAACAAAAAAATTGTTACACGAAGATGCAAATTTTTTTTTGTAAGTATTCAGCCGCAGGAAACGACGCGATCAGCATCAGCGCATTCAAGACATTTTGCGTATTCTTGATCGTTGTGTCAATGACCGAACGAATCATTGCTTTCTATTACTATGTTGCAAAGGGGCTGAATAATTACAAAAAAAGAATGAACCCACCGGTTACATATTTCACATTTTGTATTAATTTTGCCTTTTTCATTAATTTTGTTGTTGCGAACCTTATAAATAAATAAAGTATGGAGTTACATGAAAAGATATTAAAAATTATTGACACCTATGAAAATGGGTCAAAATCTCAATTTGCTGCCAAAACCGGGATGCATATTCAACAAGTCTACAAACTGTTAAAACCAGGCCATAAAGCCCTTAAAATCACCATTGACCATATTATATCCGCCTATCCGAACATTTCTGTAGAATGGCTTACATCCGGTATCGGCGATATGACAATTGTGAGTCCAGCCGTCGAGCACAGGGAAGAAAAGGCCGGTAAATTTCTGCTTACGGAATTACCGGATCATTTAACGGCGCATCAAGTATTATCTCATATTCTGCAATATACCGGCATCGATTCGCTGCCAAAACTTTCCGTCAAATTAAATGTAAGATTAAGCACTCTGAATCAGGTGTATTATGGGACAAAACCTATGAAGAGCACGCTGGCCCAGGTCATCCATAAAACTTTTCCTGAAATACCGTATCAATGGATTAAAACAGGGGAAAATCTTTCCGTCAAATCTCAAAATTCTCCCAAAAAGCGAAATACCGGCAACCCTCAAAATCAAAGCCCGGCTCATGATGCAGCATCTGTTAAAGCCCTGAAATCAATCGATGACAAATCACATATACAGGAATTAGAATTGCAGAAGTTACAAGAGAGGATATTAAAAATTGTTGACACCTGCGAAAATGGGTCAAAATTTCATTTTTCTGCCAAAACCGGGATGTATCAAATCTACAGGTTCAAACCGAGCTATCAACCCCGCAAAGCCACCATTAACCGTATTATATCCGTCTATCCGAACATTTCTGCCGAATGGCTTACATCCGGTGTCGGCGATATGATGACTGTGCGCCCGGACGTCGAGCACCGGGAAGAAAAGACGGATCAATTCCCGGGTCATGCTTTAACGCCTGTTAACCCCTTGGAGTTACAAGAGAGGATATTAAAAATTGTTGACATCTGCGAAAACGGGTCAAAATCTCAGTTTGCAACCAAAACCGGGATGTATCAAATCTACAGTCTGTTCAAACCGGACTATCAACCCCGCAAAGCCACCATTGACCATATTATATCCGTCTATCCGAACATTTCTGCCGAATGGCTTACATCCGGTATCGGCGATATGACGACTGTACGACCGGACGTCGAGCATCGGGAAGAAAAGACAGATCAACTCCTGCTTACGGAATTACCCGATCAAATTCAAAGCCCGGTTCATGATTCAACATCTGTTCAAACCCGGGAGTTACAAGAAAGGATATTAAAAATTATTGACATCTGCGAAAATGGGTCAAAATATCGTTTTGCAGTCAAAACCGGGATGCAGAGTCATATTTACAAACTGTTAAAACCAGGTCATAGCCCCGGCCAAGCCACCATTGACCGTGTTATATCTGCCTATCCGAACATTTCTGTTGAATGGCTTACATCCGGTGTCGGCGATATGATGACTGTGCGACCGGATGTCGAGCGCCGGGAAGAAAAGACGGATCAATTCCCTGTTCAAGATCCGTCACCTGCTCAAACCACAGAGTTACACGAAAGGATATTAAAAATTATTGATACCTGCGAAAACGGGTCAAAGTTTCATTTTGCAGCCAAAACCGGGATACGTAATCATATTTACAGACTGTTACAACCGGGTTATAAACCTCGCAAAATCACCATCGACCATATTATATCCGTCTATCCGAAGATTTCTGTTGAATGGCTTACATCCGGTACCGGCGATATGATGACTGTGCGACCGGACGTCGAGCGCCAGGAAGAAAAGACGGATCAATTCCTGCTTACGGAATTATCCGATCAAATTCAAAGCCCGGTTCATGATTCAACATTGGTTCAAACCATGAAATCAATTGATAACAAATCATATATACAGGAATTAGAATTACAGATACAGACGATCTTGAAAATAAATGAAGGTTTATTATTAGACTACCAGAAGGCAATCGAAATCAACCTGCGGTTGAATAATGCCGTAATGGAATTGACAGAAAAAGTGATCGGCTTCAATAGTAAAATTTAGTTTGGACAAACCAACAGCGAAACCGACTCCCTCCGTTAAGCGGTAAATGTGGCCCGTTGAGCGGTTATTTATTCCTTCCGGTTATTACCTCGTTGCAAAGAAAGTTTCCGAAATTCGTTAGGTATGGCAAGTTTGGAGGCTTCATACGACAGGCTGTCAATACGTTTGTACAGGGCAGCGCGCGGAGGTTGTCGGTTGTTTTTCGGTAGACCTCAACCCGTTCTTCCTTGCATGCCGTCGTATACACCTTCAGGCCGTTTTCGAGCGTATAAGTCCTCGATTGGAGAGGATCGCCGGGAACAGGTAATGATACTTTTTTGTTATTTTTTAAAAACCAAATAAATAAATACCTGACATATGAAAACAAAAACAATCCTTTTTACCATGCTCGGCAGTCTTGTATTCCTGCTACAGGTGATGGCTGTAGACACATCAGCGCTGCAAAATACCGCGCAAAATTTAAACGGTTCAAATTTATTATCCGAAGTTACGCTTCCGCAGAGAGAAACATTTCAAAGTTCGACCCATCAGCGGTATGCCGACAGTTCTCTAATAGAAATAGCGCATCATTCGGAAGTTACAGCTAAAAATACGCAGGGGGCAACGAAGTTTGACGCCCATATCCTGATGTTTTTAGCTGCCGCATCTGCCATATTTGGTTTCTTTTCGTTTTGGTATTCTAAAAAAACAGCTAAAAATGTGGTCAAACAGGAAATAAATAGAAAGTTTCAAAAAGGAATATTTGAAGACCTTATTCGACATCTGTACAGGAATAAAGTATGCGTATGCGCCACCCGCTTGAAACTCGAAAATGATGGTTTTAACAAATATTATCCGTCTGAAGAACATTTGCTTAAATTACAGGTTTTACCTGAAGATTTGCGCATCCACAGATTCGACAGTACGCCTCGGTACTATGACAAACTGCACAAAGTGGAACTGTATTTCAGAAACTATAACATTGAAGTGGAAGTGGCGCTGGAACATTTAAAAACAAAAGCACTTCCGGAAGATCGCAAAAAACGGGATTTGGACGTTTTCGAAATGAAGTCGGGATTTCTTACACAGGAAATTTTTAAACTGATGGATACAATGAAAATCCCAATCTCAACGGATGAGATTAGAAATCTGCTGATTGCCGAATCGAAAGACAAACAGGGAAACAACCGACAAAATCCGCCAATCATAGGAATACCCGATCAAGTAAGTGAGAATACTTACTACGACCTCATTAAAACTCACAAAACAATTAAAGGAAGACATCAGAGGCGAATATCCGAAAATCAGCTTGATTGAATTTCCAAAACAGCGTAAGGCAAAATAACCCCTTCTGCCACTGACAAGGTCGAAACGGGTCGAAACCATTCCCTATTGTCGGTTTCGATTATTTTTGTACTTTTGTGCTTTCATAAGGTTGGTCAACAGGGCGATGGACTCTGGAAACGCGAATAAGCAAATGGATACAAAAAAAATAGCTGTTATTACCATGGCGCGCAATGATGATTTTTTTCTCAATTGCTGGGTAAAATATTATGGTCAACAATTCGGCGAAGAAAATTTGTACATTTACTTAGACGGATTAGACCAAAAACCGCCGGCAGGAGTTGGACAGGCAAACGTCAAGATCGTGGAAAAACAGGGAATAAAAGTGGTGGATGCCGAAAAACGCCGGCTTGACTTTCTCTCGGATAAAGCAGCCGAATTATTTTCTACCGGTTACGAATTGGTGATCGGTTGCGATGCCGACGAGTTTTTGATGGTGGACAACCCATCCGGAAAAACGCTGGCAGAATATCTCTCTTCGCTCAAGATCAACACTTCCGTTTCGCCGCTCGGGCTTGATGTGGGACAGCATTTACACAACGAAAAACCGTTCGACAAATCGAAGCCTGTTTTGGCGCAGCGCCATTATGCACTCATCAATTCGCGTTTTACAAAAACAAGCATTATTGCAAAACCTGTTCGCTGGGGACGGGGTTTTCATCGTATCAACGGGCATAACTTCCATATAGATCCTCATTTATACCTTCTTCATTTGGGCAATATTGATTATGATGCGTTGATGGATAAATTCAACTCGCAGGATATTATCGCACGGGGCGAACAGGCGCATTATAAGCGGGCACGGTTTCGGGTCATTGATTCTATTTCCAATGGAAAAGCGATGGATGGCGATCGGGTTTTTGCGAAAGCGCGGAAAATTCAAACTGTTTTCCGCCAGATTTTTGCATGGAACAAACCCTCGATGCTGGGAATGAGATGGGTGATCCAACTCCCCGAACGCTTTAAAGACATTGAAATATGAGCTATTCACGGAATTTGACCCGGTTTTATATAAACATATCCGTACTTGCGACGCGTTTGATCGGATGGTTGCAAACCGGCGATCTTCAAAAATCCAAAGGCGAATCGCTGAAAGCAAAAATATTGACGGATTATTTTGCGCATCATTATTTGTCTGCCGTCGAAATGTCGGAACAAAAAGAGATCACCGTAGAAACGCCCGAAACGATCTGGCAATTTTGGGATCAGCCTGCAGGGAAAAAAACGCCCGAAATCGTTAAATCGTCGTTGGAAAGCGTGAGAAAATTCACAGGCGATTTTGAACATAAAATATTAAACAATACAACCTTCGAAAATGAAACCGATTTGCCGGGCTATGTTTTAGACAAGTTCAAGAAGGGGCGAATAGATTATACGCATTTCTCCGATTTGTTGCGGCTGAATTTATTGAAAAATCACGGCGGAATTTGGTTGGATGCCACAGGATACATGACGGATTTACTGCCGAAATATATTCTTGACGAGGATTTTTTTGTGTTTTTAACCGACGAAACGTCGACTTTTCCTTACAGCTTCGTACAAAATTGTTTCATTCGCGCTAAAAAAGGCAGTTTTTTATGTGATGTATGGTATCAGATGTGCGTTGAATTTTGGAAGAACGAAACGAAAACGCTTGACTATTTTCAACATCAGTTAATTTTTAAGACACTGATTTTTAATCATCCGGATGCGAAGATTTTATTTGACAAAATGCCGCATCATTCGGAACGCGAAACCCATCAGCTTATAGGAAAATTATTGCAGAAATTCGATGCCACCGAATGGGAAAGGATCCAAAAAGCGTCGTTCTTTCAAAAAACAACCTATAAAATAGCAAGCGGAACAGATGATCCGAGTACCTATTTTTCAAAACTTTGTGGAAAAAGATGAACGAAAAAATAAGCGTTATTATCCCGATTTATAATGCGGAAAAATATTTGAAACAAACGTTAAATTCCATTCGCGTTCAAACGTATCAAAATTTGGAAATACTTTGTATTCTGGATGGTTCGAAAGATAATTCCACACAAATTGTTGCGCAAACGGCAGCAGAAGACCTCCGGATCAAGACCATTGAGTTTTCGCAAAATACAGGCCCCGCAAGAGCGCGTAATGTAGGCGTTGAAAATTCGACGGGCGAATACATCCATTTTATGGACAGCGATGATTTGATCAATCCGAATTTTTATGAAAAAATGATGGAAGCGATCCGGACAAATGATGCCGATGTTTCCGCCTGCTCTGTTTTTTTTGAGAAAAAGCCCAAAAGAAGCATTTGGTTTCACAAAGACGAAGTTTTGTCCGGGGAAGAAAAGATCAAAAAAACGGAAGTGACGATTCAGGGTTGGGCGTGGCGGTATTTAATCAAAAAAAAGTTTTGGACTGCCCATCATTTATCCTTCCCCGATTTGCTCGTGATGGAGGATTCGCCGGTGATGATCCCCATGATTTATAATGCCAACAAAGTGGCGCTTAGTTCACAAGCCGTATATTTTTATAAAGACCGGGAAAATTCCGTATTGAACAAAAAAGTTTTGAATGCAGAATTAAAGGAAAGACGGAGAAAAGACCGGCAAAAATCCCGCAAAATTTCCAAAAGTTTTATACGCGCTCACAAAATTAAAGGAAGCAGCAGGCTACATTATCTTAGAAGCAGTTTGGCCGGGAAGACGGTTGTTTCCAAAAACGATTTTGCGGAATATGAGAAACCGGAAAAAAAGATCAGTGTCATTATCCCCATTTACAACGCCGAAAAGTATTTGAAAGAAACCTTGGATTCCGTTCGTTTTCAAACATACGAAAATTTGGAAATTGTTTGCGTCTTGGATGCTCCAACCGATCATTCCGTTAAAATCGTTGCCGAAACCGCCCGGAAAGATTCCCGTATCAAATCGGTCGAACATTCAAGAAACATGGGTTTGCCTGCCGCAAGAAATTCGGGCATGGAAAACGCGACAGGCGAATATGTTCATTTTATAGATGCGGACGATTTGCTCAATCCTGAATTTTATGAAATGATGATCGGCGCGGCAGAAAGAGCGGAAGCCGATGTGGCAGCCTGTTCGGTATTTTACGAGAAAAAACCGTGGCGAAGCATCTGGTTTACAAAAACCGAAGTATTGTCAAAAACTGCCGATAAAATCGGAAAAACGGAAGTAGCCATTCAAAGCTGGTCTTGGCGGTATTTGATCAAAAAAAGTTTTTGGAAGGAGCGCCAATTTTCTTTTCCCGATTTGGTTCCTATGGAAGATAGGCCGGTGATGATTCCGGTGATTTATTACGCCAACAGGATTGCTCTTTGTCCGAGCGCCGTTTATTTTTACAGAAATCGCGAAGATTCCATATTGAATCGGCAATATGACCCGGTTCGCGAAAAACAAAGAAGTGAAAATCGGCGAAAGGCGCGGAAAAGTTTCAGGGATTTTATGAGCGCCCATCAAATCAAACGACCCAACAAACTGCTGTATTATATAAAAAAATTTTTTGCTTAATATGATCGAGAAATGACAAACGTAAGAAACAGAATAGCGTCGAAAATAAGACGGGCATTGAAAGAAATAAGATCGATCGGCAGCGCTCCGAAACAACTTAAAATAGCTGAAAGGTTAGATCACTTTATTGCGGATTTTGCAAACGGGAAAATAGAAAAATTCACGGCCATTCCTAAAAAGCCCGAATTGATCGGGAAAAAGATTTTTTGGCAATATTGGCATCAGGGAATCGACGAAAATACTTCAAAAATAGTGGTCGCATGTCTTCGCTCCGTCAAAAAACACAGCGGCGAATACGAAATAATTTTGCTGACCGATAAAACAGTGTGGGATTATATTGAATTGCCGGATTATGTTTTTGAAAAATTCGGGAAAAACGGATTTAATTTTGCAAAATTAGCCAACCTTGTGCGCCTGTATCTGCTTTCGGCTTATGGCGGCGTTTGGCTCGATGCCACCATTTATTTAACAGCTCCGATGGACGAACGAATATTGAACGCAGACTTTTTTGCCTTTCAGCGCTCCAAAATCCCGCCGCCCGATGCGGATATTTACCGAAAATACGATCCCCTGTATTTTTCATGGAATCCGAAATTTCAGGCAGGAATGTTGAACTCTTTCATCGTTGCAAAACCAAATCATAAAATTGTTGCCGACCTGCTTACAATTTTGCTCGAATATTGGAAAAAAGAGAAAAAAGCGGGGCATTATTTCTTTTTCCAGATATGCTTCCACCGAATGATGCTGCACCGCGAATGGAATCAATGGAACTGCGAAATCGCAGGCGATACGGATTGCCACAAATTGCAGGTTGTATCGCTCGACAAATTTGACCGCCGAATTTTTGACGAAATAAAAGCCAAAAGCGCTATTCATAAATTAACTTACCGGTTCGACCGATTTAATCAGGTTCCCGCCGGATCGTTTTTTGATTTTATTGCAACCGGAAAAATAGAAAAAGAAGAAAATGACACCGATATTTAGACAGCTCAGCCGGTTGTATAAACGGATAAAAAAGGCGAGAAAGGCGAAAAAAGATATTCCCGTACAAAAAGAAGTTGCCGAAAAATTAGATGCCTATATTGCGGATTTTTTAAACGGGAAAATAGAGAAAGTGGTTGCCGTTGCCAAAAAGCCCGAATTGGTCGGCAAAAAAATAATTTGGCAATTTTGGCAGCAGGGAATGGACGAAAATACGCCGAAGCTTGTGAGAACCTGCTTTGATTCCGTCAAAAAACACAGCAACGGTTACGAAGTAATCATATTGTCGAAAGAAACATGGAACGAGTACATCGATGAATTACCGGATTTTGTTTGGAAAAAATATGGTACGGGCGGATTTGTTTTTCCCAAAATAGCAAATCTTGTCCGCTTGTATTTACTTTCGGCTTACGGCGGCGTTTGGCTCGACGCCACCATTTATCTGACGAAACCGATTGAGGAAAGTTGGCTGCAAAAGGATTTTTTCGCGCTTCAACGCTCTGAAACACCACCGGATGACTTGAAAATTTTTACAAATTTTGACCCGATAGGGCTTTCTTGGGAACAAGCTTCTTATGTAAGGATGCAAAATTCTTTTATGATTGCCAAACCACACCATAAGATCATTGACGACCTGCTTTCCATACATCTTGAGTATTGGAAAAAGGAGGCGCAAATCAACCACTACTTCTTTTTTCAAATCATGTTTCACCGTATGATGCAACATGACGAATGGAAAAACCTGAACTGCGAAGTTGTCGGCTATGCCGATTTTCACAGACTTTTGATCGCAGGGTTTGACCGTTTTAACCAAAAGCTGTACGACGAAATAACCGCCCGATGGGGGGTACACAAATTAACGCTTTATTGGGCAAGAAAATGGGAAAGGAATAAGATTCCTGCCGGTTCGTTTGCCGATTTTCTGATCAACGGAAAACGGAGTTGAAGAAAGGGCAAGAAAAAGTCTTCCAGTATGGGGGAACGTTTTTTGCGGCGGGACAAAAGGTTGCCGGTAGAGAAAAGAAAAAAACGGAAAAATCCCCCATGTACACAAACACGAGGGATTCGAATCTAAAAACAAAAGAAGTACTGATTTATGGCAATTTATAAGAATACTTCAATCCTTTTCCGGGTCTTACCAAAAAATTCGTGATTTCAAAATTTACATCACCGCCTTTCTTTGCGGGCGCTCTGACGGTAATGACGTGTTGGCTGTGAGGTCGTATTTCATAATCACGGAAATACACAATTTCGGTATCATGGGTTGTCTTTTTCAGTTTGAAGGTCAGACTGGAATTATTTTTGACAGTTACTGCGACGCCGTTGACATTCCGTTTGACATCTTTTATTTCAATAGAATTTTCGAAAATAGAACGGAGATACTGCTCCTCGCCAATAAGGAACTCGTTAAAGTAAACAGCGGTACGACGGTTATCAAGCGCTTCACGGATGGCTTCCGCTGTGCGCTCTTTGGCAAAAACAAGCGTCATTGTCCGGTGTGCGCCTCCGGCAAAATCAATGTCGGTTTGGATGGGCTGGTGAATATCGGATGTACCGATGAGCGTCAATTTTTTGTCCAGACACCACTGAAATGCTTCTTCGCTGTATTTACGGCCATTGACTACTTCGATGCCGTGCATCCACCCGTTATTGAAAATTTCGGTGTGCTCCGGAAACCAAAGGGTTGTGTCCGGCTGTTGGGCATCCCATGATGGATGATTCCAAAAAATAAACGCATTTTGTTTTTTTGCTTCGGCAAATGATTGGCGCCAGTCTTCTTTGGCAAGAGCGTCGCAATCGTTGAGGAAAATGGCGTTGAAATGACCTGGGGGCATCGCGCGGGTGATCTCACTGCCGCGGATAAGAATTATATGACGATTATTCGCCGACGGTTGTGCTATTTCGTAAGAACGGTCGTGCGAAGCAATGATGTCTTTGCTGTGCGGACGATATTCCAAATGTTCTGTCAGCGAGATGGCGTCCAAACCTTCGCGCCAGGATTCGTCTACGCGAACGGTAGGCCATACCAAACCATCGGAAAAGACGGAATGTGTATGGAAATCGCATTGAAGGGTTTGATAACCGTTGATGTCGGGAATGACGGCACGGTTTTGCACTTGCGCTTGTCCTGCATTGATGGCGAGGATAACGACCAACGGAAGCAATCTTATTATTTTCATATGTAACACTTTTATAATCTTATTAAACATATTCAATTTCTACATGGTTAAAGAAACGGATAATTGATTCGGGCGTTTTAGCGCCTGCAATTTCCTTTTCAAACACCTTTGTATCCCTTTCCATTGCCAAAGCATTGGCGCAATCCAGGATATGTTTGAGCGTGGAAACAGCATCTTCTTTTTTGATTTCGCCTTTGCCGACCGCCTTGCGGATATACTTGTCCGCTTTGATGACGGCATTGTAAATAACCGGTTTGTAAATTTCTACTGCTTGTCCTGAAAACCCGGTAGAAACCTCATATACACGCCGGTAATTTGCATTAAATGCATTCCAGCTTTCGTTCAACGCACCGGAAAGGGGATGCGGCTCATCAAAAGAAGAACCGAATGTGGAGTCAACATTATAAACCGTTAAAATATAATGTGTTTTCTTATCGGATGTGTTTTCTTGCGCACAAATCGGCGACATCCCCGTCATGATGAAAAACCCAATGATCATAAGGAATAATCTGTTCATTTTTTATACATTTATTTAACATTACAATTTTATCTTTATTTCTGCCAAAAAAGTTTAGTGGAGAAGTCGTCGCCCCCCATCGTATCGCGGGCATCCTGATAATTTTTCAGATTTGTGCGCTGCAATGCTGCCGGATATTTAAACCGTTTGGGCATCTGATTTGCCGAAGGTACGCCAACGCCGCGAGGTATTACCGGCAATCCCGTACGATTGTGTTCAAACCATTGCTGATAATCGCAGAAATAGAGGGCGAAAAATTTTTGTAAAAGAATTCGTTCCAATGTCCCGTCGTATTCGGTGTTGCTGTTATCAAAATAATCTGCCGGAACAATCAATCCCCATTGCCGAATGGCGGCAGTTACCCCTTTTTGATAGGCTTCTTCTGCGTCTGCCGTAATCAGTTTGCGTTGCGCCAGTTCTGCCTTGATAAATTCAATTTCAGCATAGTTCATCAAACAGACACTCACGGGTCCTTGGCATCGGCCTACGCCGGAGTTAAGCGATGAAGCGCTGTATGCCGGTTGAATGTCATAACCGCTCGGATATCCGTAAAAATCGCTCACTCCGTTATTGGTTGCCCGATTGGCGAAATACGACAGACGCGGGTCATAATGATCCGCATTGCCCCATGATTTTAGGGTATTGATAAAAAAATCGGAATAAACCTGATAGGATGAGAAATCCTGATACCGCGGCATTGGAGCCTCCATCGGAGCCATTCCCGAAATCGGCAGGAAAGCGGCATCACTGTTGCTTTCAAAAACCGGATAAGCGTCTGCATCGGAAAGTATGGTCCGTATTTCCTGTGTCGCATTAAATTCGGGAACATCAATCACTCTCATCAAGACGCGGAGACGGAGCGAATTACAGAATTTTTTCCACTTGCCGATTGCCGTTGCGCTCGCGGCTGACGCAGAACCTGCGCCGTAAAGAAAATCGCCGTCCTGATTGTAACGAAGCCCGGCGCCAACGCCGGATTCTGCCGTATTGAACAATTCATTCGCGTCTTTCAAATCGTTCAGTATTTGGCGGTAAATAGCCTTCTGGTCGTCAAATTTGGGCGTAAAGATTTTTTCACTCCCCCTGCAAGCTTCCGACATGGGAACATTACCATAGGAGTCGGTAAGTATATGGAATAAATAGCCACGAAGAAGCATGGCAATCGCTTGATAATTGGGTTCGTTCAGCTCTATGGCTGATTGTTCCATGCTGTTGATGTTATTCACCCAGCGGTAGTAAGTCGTCCAACTGCCATCGCCGGCTGCATCGTTTACAAAATACCAGCCAAGTCCATTGGCAGCATTGGTCGGTACTTTTAACTGCATTAATGTAAACGTAAAACTGTTGTAACGATTCCAATTATAGGAAGATACATGGTAAAGCACGGGATTGAGAAAACTTCCCGGATTTGCATGATCCAATCGTACAGGATCAATATTCAAATCGTCGAAATTGCTGCACGACGTCGCCGACATCCATATTGCCGACAGAATGATGATTATTTTATTCGGTTTCATTTTCATTTTCATTACTAATTTTTAATTGATTAAAATTCCAGATGGAGGTTGATTCCAAAGGTTCGGGCTGAAGGCAGCGTACCGATGTCTATACCTTGTGATACCGTACTGCCGCTAAGGACGGAAACCTCAGGGTCATAACCGGGGAATTTGCTCCATACACACAGGTTACGTCCATACAAACCGAGTCTCAAATCGGTAAATGGCGTTTTGTCCAGGATATTCCGAGGTAATGAATAATCAAACCGTATTTCGCGAAGTTTTATAAAACTTGCATCAAACGAATTTGCTTCAACGTTATCAATTCTATACATCCGGTGGTAATAACGTTCAACATGAATGACATTCGTGTTTTCGACATATTTTCCATCCGCTTCCTGCACAACGCCTGGAGCGATCATGTAAAGCCCGCTTACCGGCGTAAGACCGGCTGCCGCAATGCGCGGATCGTTTGCATCCATATAAAATTGCGAACCTTCTACGCGTCCGTTCAAAGTATGTTTCAGTTTTCCCTGTTCCGTCATTTTATGGTGGGTGTGCGAATAGGCGATTCCTCCCTTTCGACCGTCAATCAGGAAACCGAAACGGAAATTTTTATAGGTAAACTCGTTGTACAATCCGGCTTTCCAGTCGGGAAGAGCGCATCCTACGTATTCCAACTCGGTTGATTCAACAGGAAGCCCGTTTTCATTATAGACAATATCGCCGTTTTCGTTGCGTACGTGTTTGTACCCCCATAAGTCGCCCGTTGTCCCGCCTACTCTGCCGATAATCGAAACGCTTCCCAGCGAATAAATCAGCTGGTTTTCGTCGCTGCCCTCGGCAAGCGAAAGGATTCGATTCTCGTTGCGCGACCAGTTGAGATTTGCCGACCATTTAAAATTACGGGTGGCAACCGGCACCACGTTGAGCGTTACTTCATAACCTCTGTTGCGCACATTACCGGAATTGATGGTAGCCCTTGAATAACCGGTGCTTGCGTCAATAGGGGCATCCAATATTTGATTTTTGGTTTGGTTGTTATAAAACGTAAAATCCAGACCCACTCTGTATTTAAACATTCGTAAATCCAATCCGACTTCGTAACTGGTGGATATCTCCGGTTTGAAGTCTGCATTAAACAGGGTAGTAGATGCTGTTACAGAACCGGCAAAAGGGCTGGTTTCGTAATATTGCGAATTTTTATACGGTTCCGTATCATTTCCTACCTGCGCCCACGATGTCCTGATTTTCAACAGGTCGACATTTTTCGGCAAATTGATCACCTCGCCAAGCACCGCACTGATGCTTACCGAAGGATAAAAGAACGAGTTGTTTTTTTCAGGAAGGGTCGACGACCAGTCATTTCGTCCGGTTACGTCCATGTACAGAAAATTGTTATAAGCGAAATTAGCGGTAAAGTACAGGCTGTTGAGCGCTTTATCCCTGATGATGGTTCTCACTGTCGGGTTTGAAACGCCGTTAGCCAGTTTATAAACGCCCGGCGTCATCAATCCTGTTACGTGGGCTGAGAGTAAATCGTAGTGCTGTCTCATCATGTTCCCTCCCGCCGATGCGTTGAGGTGCAATCCGGAAGAAAAACTCCGATGGAAACTGAGAAGCGCGTCGGTGTTGACCTCATAGTCGAACACATTCTGTTTTCTGAAAAAGCCGGCAGGATACACCACGTCGCTGATGGGACGGTGCTGTTCCTGCTGGTCGGCGGTCATCTGTATTCCCGAACGAACCATGAAGTCTAACGATTTGCTGATTTGCAATGTTACCGAAGCGGTTGAAACAAAATTGTGCTTTTGCGAAGGATTTTGCGCTTCATGGAGTATCAGGAAAGGGTTGCCGATAAAGGTACTGTATGGTTGCAACTGGCGGGTGCCTTCTTCTCCGTATCGCCACATGGGACGCAGCCAGTCAAGATTTACATTCGGATTCTGGAAGATAAGGAAATACGCAATGGAGTTGCTGTTGTATCCCAATGCGGGTGTATTGTTCACACTGCGGTTTACGTATGATGCTTTAAAGTTAGCCCGAAGAATTCTGGAAATCTGTTGCTGCGCCGACGCGGATGCCGTAAATCGTTTGTATCCCGTATTTGGTAACATCCATTCGTTTTTCGTGTAGGAGACGGATGTGCGAAAATTACCATGGTCTGTTTTCCCGTCGATCGCCAAAGTATTGGTCAGCGTGTAGCCTGTCCGAAATAAATCCTTGCGGTTATCCGGATAAGCGACCCACGGGGTAGGCGTATCCGCTCTTGCCTGTGTAACAGGATCGAATTGATAATAAAGCTGCGAAGCGTCAAAACGCGCCCCATACGCCGAACTTGTTCCGCTCGTGCCGGGATTCCCGTCAGGCATAGCGCCATAGGAATAATACTGTTTTCCGGCATATTCGGTTCCTGCCCTCCCTATGTTTGCAGGCATGCCCTGTCCGAACTCATACTGATAGTCGGGCCAGTGCATTACGTTGTCGACACTTGCGTTGCTGCTGAAAGACACGCCTATGCCTTTTTGTTTTCTGTCGGCGCCCGATTTGGTGGTCATCATTATTACCCCGTTGGCTGCCCGTGCTCCGTATAGAGCCGTAGCGCTCGCCCCTTTTAATACCTGTACGGATTCGATATTTTCGGGGTTCAGATCGGAAAAGCCATTACCGTAGTCTACGGTAAGTTCTGCAGTACTCCCGGCTCCCGAAGCAAATCCGGGATTGGTATTGGGGCTGCTCAACGGAACGCCGTCCACGACGATCAATGCACTGTTTCCGTTCATATTCAACGAAACGTCGCCACGCACCGAAATCTTGCCCGAATTGAGCGGGCCGCCTACATTCTGAACGCTTAATCCCGCGACTTTTCCTTCCAGCGCCGAACTCCAGTTCGACGGCATGGTGGAGGAAATCTGTTCGCCTTCGACTTTTTGTGTAGAATATCCGAGACCTCTTTCTTCACGCTTGATACCTAATGCCGTAACAACTATCTCTTCAATGAATTGAGATTCTTCATCAAGTTCTACATGAATCATGTTGTTGCCGCTGTATACAATTTCTTCCGTACGGAAACCGATATAACTGAAAGTGATCACCGATGAATCGGATGAAATATCATTCAGGTTTAAAGAATAACGACCGTCAGCATCCGTCACGGTTCCGGTGACGGTTCCTTTGAGCAAGATGGTGACGCCCGGCAACGGTTCTTTTGCTTTGTCGGTTACTGCTCCTTTTATCGTTACTTGGGCATAGGCTGTTCCTGCTGTCAGGAAAGTCAGCAGGAACAGTTTTAACAGCTTTGGTAACACAATAAATTTTAAAAAAATAACTTTTTTCATGATGAATACAATACTTTAAATCATATAAATTCGACTCTTTATTTTCAAGTACAAAAGTATCGGGCAGTTGTTACCTGTCAGTTAAGAAGATGTTATTAGATTGATACGTTTTTGTTAAGTAATGACAAAAAATAAGTTGGTAAGTTTGTCCTTTCAAATCCACCACAAGACAAGCGAAGACGAAATCAGACCTTTATAAATGACCGGGAAAGGCAAAAACAATTGGATTTATGTTTCCGGCAATTGCCGGATTGGCAAAAACAATTGGATTTATGTTTCCGGCAATTGCCGGATTGGCAAAAACAATTGGATTTATGTTTCCGGCAATTGCCGGATTGGCAAAAACAGCTGGATTTACGTTTCCGGCAATTGCCGGATTGGCAAAAACAGCTGGATTTATGTTTCCGGCAATTGCCGGATTGGCAAAAACAGCTGGATTTATGTTTCCGGCAATTGCCGGATTGGCAAAAACAGCTGGATTTACGTTTCCGGCAATTGCCGGATTGGCAAAAATGATGATCACTTGGTATTTTCAATTTTTTAGTAACGATAAAAAAATAAATTGGTACGTTTGTCCTTTCAAATCCACCATAAGAAATGATAAGCAAAGATGAAATCATACCTTTATAAATATAGATGATTGTAAAATAACGGTTCATGCTCATGGCTATACGATCATCACTGCCCATCAAGATATTCTATGCTCGGCTATAAATTGAGTTATCATAAAGTTGAAAATTTAAAGTTAAAAGCGTATCTAAATCTTCTTTTGCATCTCCATTGATTACTTTTTGCAGTGTTTTGTCTATT
>JAISFI010000069.1 GCA_031263685.1 Dysgonamonadaceae bacterium
GCAACAGCAGAAACCGCCGGCAAATAGTGTTCCCGAGCCACTATTTGCCAGCCGGCATCTTTTAACTTTCTATCTATTTCTATTCTTGCTTTTTCTTCCGGCGACATAAGTTACATTATCAGAAGTCGAACGCAAATATATGGAATTATTTTTACTTCTGACTCCCTAAATGAAAGCATAAATTATAGAGTATCATTTTTTACAATTTTTCGACACAAAAGAGTCGACACATTGTCTAAAAATACCAATTTAAAAAACACAGTTTAACTGATGTTCAGCCTCATTACCCTTACATGTAAATGCAGGACATGCAAGGTTTAAACCATTTATTTGATATATACTTGCAGAAAGCATATAATCTTGCAGGAGACATCCCGACAATTCCAGTATTTCAAAAGCAGTAACATTCGAATATTGTCGCTGTAACTGTTGCAATACAGACAGCAACCGACCGGAATCGCAATACCGCTCCCGTTCTGTCAGAAATAGCACGCCATTATAAAAAGAAATCGCCTCCGCCTCCTGTCGAAGTGGTTGACAATCGACAAGTACTCCTCTTCTATCCAACTCCAAATAATGACTTTTAAGTATGCGGCGAGGCGACAAATAAATATAATGGGCGGCAAAGCGTTTCATTTGGAGTTTATTGTGGAGAGATCCGGATGAGAGGAATCTTGCACCATTATCGAATCCTGCATTACAACTGCCGGCGGCGCTTCGATCTCCGGTATCTCCGGATAATATCCTTCCCGATGTCTTAATATAAACGGATTGCTAAGCATCAAATGCTCTCCGGAAATGTTAATTACCGGCAGTCGAATGTTTCCGTAGATGGATTTCGTATTTTTCCCCGGGATGGATTTCAGGTAAAAAATATTCATGCCATCATGCTTTATCTCCGATCTGTCGACGACTACGGTATCCTGACTTTCCCATACAAATGTGACATTCGCTTTATTTTGGGCATTTACTCCCAACGCAAAGACATGCAGGGTGTACATATCTCCCCGGGAAAAGTAAGAACTTGTATCTACGCTGAAAGCATATTGGTTTTGTGAGGCAAAAGTCCGCAACAGGCAGATCGTGTCATCTTCCCAAATACGTTTGGCTTGCGCTTCCAATGCACGCAAATGCTCTATTTGGGCGGTTAACGTATCATTAACTTCAGATAAATGTTTGGGAATACGCTCATAAATATTCATATACACGTCTAAATGTGCAGCATACCAAACCAGCGAAGTATCAAATTCAGCCTTTGTAACATGATGTTTTTCAAATACCGACTGAACCAAGCGGGCTTTTCCAACAGAATCCGAAAAGGCATTGTAATCATTGTTTATCATCGCCTCTGTCAGATGAATATCTGTCAGTAAAAGCTCCATCTCCTTTTCCGGAATTACCCACGAAGGTGTTACGGAACAGGCCGACAAAAACAATAACGACAGGAGAATATTCAAGAGAAAACGATGATTCATGTCTCAAAAACTGTGAACGGGGTTATTCGCTGCTTTTATCTGTATGTTTTTTCTCCAGACTGTAGGACAACTCTTTGCGATAAAACAGCAATAACAAGATAAACCCTACTGATATAGCGCTATCTGCAATATTAAAGATAGGACGGAAAAAGATGAAAGTATTTCCTCCTACCACGGGCATCCATGCCGGCCATGTGGTTTCAATCAAAGGGAAATAAAGCATATCGACTACCTTGCCCTGCAAAAACGGAGCGTATCCGCCAGATTCCGGAAATAAAACTGCCAACTGGCCGTAACTGTGGTCGAATATAAGCCCATAAAACAAGCAATCAATGATATTCCCTACCGCTCCGGCTAAAATCAGGGCAATGGTAATGACATAACCCGTGCGACATGCTCTTTTCAGTAACGTCCACAGATAATAGGCGATGCCGACGGAAGCCGCCAAGCGGAATAACGTCAGGAATACCTTGTCAAAAAACTCCCATCCGAAAGCCATGCCGGGGTTTTCGGTAAAATAGATCTGAAACCAATCGGTAATCCGAATACTATCATGCAATTCCAAATGGGTCTTGACCCAAATCTTTGTGACCTGGTCAACGAGCAATACCAACAAAATTACACCAATAACCCTAAAGCCCTTTGATGGTTTCATATTTACTTTTGATTCATCTTCGCTTCAATACTCATCGTGGTATGAGGAACTGCGCGAAGCCTTTCCTTGGGAATCAATTTTCCCGTTTCACGGCATATACCATACGTTCCATTTTCAATTCTGATCAATGCAGCCTGCAAATTCTGAATAAACCGTATTTGCCGTTGTGCCAGTCGCCCGGCCTCTTCTTTCGACAGTGTCGCTGCGCCTTCTTCCAGAACTTTAAACGTTGGCGATGTGTCTGTCACATCGTTGCCATCGGCGTTCATCAATGCTGCTTTCAGAAGATCATAATCTTTCTTGGCTATTTCTAATTTCTCTAATATTATGGTGCGAAATTCTTCCAGTTCCACATCCGAATATTTTGTTTTCTCTACCATTTCCTTATGTTTTTAAATTTAACAATGGAATACATTCTTATGTTTATGATATTTCAATTTTAGCGCGCTAAAGTAGTACTAATATTTTAATTGACAAAATTTTCATTTTTCCTGTTCGGCCTTTTCGATCCGCACCCACAGTTTGAAATCATCAAAATCCAGTTCTTGTCCGTCTG
Organism: Dysgonamonadaceae bacterium; assembly: GCA_031263685.1. Lineage (GTDB taxonomy): Bacteria > Bacteroidota > Bacteroidia > Bacteroidales > Azobacteroidaceae > JAISFI01. The sequence continues at coordinate 2,687 of JAISFI010000069.1, forward strand.
TCAATGCTTCGACTTCCAAACTCGGTTTTATTTCCAGACTGTGCGCTAATACCTGATTGGAAATATAGGTTTTATAGGTCTGAACGGCTTCGTTCGTTCTGTCGTCAGATTGCATGGTGATGTTGATTTTGTCCACAATGTCATAACCATTGGATTTGCGGATATTTTGTATCCGGTTGACTAATTCGCGGGCAATGCCTTCTTTTTTCAATTCCGGTGTGATGGTAATATCCAGGGCAACCGTTAGTTGTCCTTCGTTTGCAACCAGCCAGCCCGGAATATCTTCGGAGATAATCTCCACATCCGGCAATTCGATCGTAGCTTCTTGTCCGTCAATCACAAATTGGAAACG
>JAISFI010000159.1 GCA_031263685.1 Dysgonamonadaceae bacterium
GTTCCGTTCAATTCCAATTCGGCGCCGGATGCGATTGTGCCTGTTGCCGCAAAACCAAAAGCAAAATCATTATTGGTATTGTATGCGCTCGAAACGGAAACTTTTACTCCTTCCGGAATGGTTATATCGGATATGCTTGTCCTGAGATTTCCGACTTGAATAGCCGCATTGGCATTGAATGTGGCAGCGGGAAAAGCGATATCGTTGACAGATGGCACAAACGTAGCTCCTCCATTCACTACAATGCCGGTACCTAAAACGCCATTTTTGGCAAGTGTAACTGTTCCTCCGGCTATTTGAGTAGCACCTGTCAGACTGTTCGTTACACCCAGTGAAATCGCATCCTCTCCAGAAAGATTGATGTTGATTGCACCGGTACCCACAAGTTGGCCACTACCGGTAAAGGAATAACCTGATCCACTGATTGTAATGTTCCCTGCACCCAAATCAATGGCTTCATTTACAAGAACCGTTTTTTCCGCTGCTGTTGCGTCAAACGTTACCTGTGCATCCTTTTGGTAAGCAGTTTCAGTGGTTTCATTGAGAAAGAATGTATCCCATTCATTCCATGTATTAGCTTCTGCTGTACCATTCCATGTTACTGCGGAAAAATAAGGCGCTTTGCGGAATTGCAAAGTCAACGTAGATCCACCGGCTGCAACTTCTACGCTGGTAAGCGACGAAGGATCTAATGTATAGTAGTCATCTACGTCTTTTACCGAAGCTTTTTGAGCGATCGTTGCATTGTAGGTAACACCAATTGCCAAATCGGAAATAATCTCTTCGGTTTTAAACTCATTGTCGTCCTGATCTTTGAATTTTACGGTTACATCTGCTGTACCTGCCACTTCTTCATAACGGTAAATCTGGAAGTTGTCGATTTGCCCCGTCCAACCTCCATTTTGGCCATCACGTTGAAGATAAACTTCAAATCGTGAAATAGTTGAAGCTTGGTCGCTATAGAATGTCGTTCCGTAATTTGTATAGGTTGCTGTTCCATTGGTGACGATCAGGGTATCTACAATCTTCGTATTAAAATTTAAGGAAGCGTGAATAGAAACCCAAGAGTCTCGTGCAAAATTTCCTCCGGTCGGAGCAATGAGTGTTGATGCGGCAGTAGCATCATTTGTAACTCCATTATCAAGATTTACATAATGCAGTGCATTTCCGCTACCCCCATTATTACTTGCCGTAGAAAAAGCGATTGAAATATTTCCCGCTGCATCTTTGAAGCGAAAGAAAACGCCACTTGTGTTTTTGTTTGTAGGAACTCCCAGATGCCAATCGAAATCTAATTTTAAAATGCCATCTTCGGGAATTGCGATTGCAGTAAAATCCTTGTAGCCTGTTCTGCTTCCACTCTGATTGATAAATGACCATTGAAGGACATTACCGGTGTGGGGCGCTATCGGAGCATCAGAAACAGCCGGTTGAATTTGATTTTCAAATCCCCAAGTGTCTCCCACAGTCAATGACTCAAAATCTTCGTTGATTTCGTACGCTTTATACACAATTTGCGCCTCAGCGACTGCATTACACAGGGAAAGCAATACAATCCCCAGTAAACCTGTAAGTAATTTTCTTTTCATGATTGTTGAAATTAATTTATTAGTAAGTAACATTTAGTTATCCGGCCATTGCCGAGATTCATGTTTTGTAGCGTTGGAGGCGAGTCAAGCCCGCCCTGCAACGCTGTTTTGATAATTTATTTTTGAGGTATCTATTTTTTCTGATATTTTTCCCTATAGGAAACGGTTTCGTTTTCTACCACTACAACACCTATACCTTGCGGTAAGGCGGAAGCATCCAAAGTCTGAATGGATTTGCCATTCACAACCAGCATTGTTTTCAACGCCAAGTTGCCGCTTATATCATAACAACGACATTCATACACTCCCGGTTCGTTGAAAGCAAGTGACAAATCATTGTCAATATATGTCGACATTAACCGTACGGGCGCTTCATTCGTTGCCGGAGTTTGTATTTCGGTAGTCGGCATAAATTTGATATTAATCACATCGGTAAAAATATATCCCAGATAGTTGATTTCTAAAGAAACCGGATATTCCAGATTGTCCGGATAATCTTCGCGCTTCAGTACGATTTTTTTGCTTGTTTCTCCGGTTGACCACTGGTAAGAGATGGCGTCGAATATCGGGTCAAGTTCGTATTCCGCTTCGCTTATTTCTATCTTTTTCGGCACAAAAATATCTTCCAAATCCGGGCCAAAATAAAAACCGGTATGCGTCGGCTGGTTGTAAGCTACATTCTGATAGACAATACTCATCCGATAAATTGGGTCTTGCAGGAAACTGTGGAAACGGTAATTTGTCGTCTTGTTGGTCAGGTAAATACGGATAAACCGGTTGCTCGTTGCCCGCAAGATGACTTCTTCGCGCCAGTCGCCGAGAATATCGCCCACCATGCAGGGATTGGCTTTCGTACTGTTATTGGACGCAACATAAGTGGGCGACAGTAAATCCGACGTGCTGCCACTTGAGTATTTGGTCACTTTGACGCCGTCCTGTAATTCGCGCAACAAGTCGCCATCCCACCAGCAAGCCATATTCATGGAAACACCACTGGAACTTACAATATTTCCATTTACCGAGTTGCGAATACCGTCCGATCTCGACGACCACCACTCCATTCCGCGGTATGCAGCAGTAACATCCGTTCCCATACCGCGTCCCACATCGTCTCCGGACTTGATTTGAAAAATAATCTTTCCGGTTGCAGCTTCGCGCAAAGTTGTGCCGTTCGGTTCATTTTCGTGGACGGAAAGCACTTCCAATCCCGGAAGTTCGGGAATGAAATCCGTCAAATGCTGTGCATCGCCATGTCCCAGTTTGGTATTATACAAGCCGCGCCCGTCGTGGTCTATGGCGCAAGAGCCGTAAATGATTTCGTCGAAACCATCGCCATCCACATCACCTACGCGGAGGTTGTGATTGCCCTGTCCGGCATACGCTGACCAGGGACTCGTTGCTGTTCCGGCATAAGTGTCAAATTTCCACCGTTTCGTCAATTGCCCGTCGGCATAATCGTAGGCGACTAATACCGATCGCGTATAATAGCCCCGACACATCACGACAGAAGGGTGTATCCCGTCCAAGTAAGCGACACAAGCCAAAAAGCGGTCTACGCGATTGCCGTAGTTGTCGTCCCAGCGCGTGTTGATATTCGCGGTGGTTGGACTCAGTACCGGCACTTCGTTCCCGTTGTTGTAAACCGTACTGTAGCGGGGAGGATCATATTCGGTCGTAACGATTTCTTCGCCCGTTTCGCCGTTGAAAACGGTCAGAAATTCCGGACCCGTCAGGATATATCCGCTGCCATTCCGGTAATTGGCGTTGGCATTGTAATTGACGGTAAAATTATATTTGGCTTTATATGTCGGGAAATAGGCTTCGCCGATATTTCTGCCGGCGGCATCTTTTCCGCCTTCCGCAGTTTTGCAGACCAGTTCGGCTTTTCCATCGCCATCCAAATCATAGAGCATGAATTGCGTGTAATGGGCGCCTTCGCGGATGTTAATGCCCAAGTTGATTTCCCAAAGGAACGTTCCATCCAGTTTGTAGGCCTGAAACACCGGCGGATCGGTAATGCCGCCCTGGGAATTATCCTGACCGTTTCCGGTACGGTGAATCACAATCTCCATTTCGCCATCGCCGTCCAAATCGGCGAAAGAGGCATCATTTGGCGAATATTTCCAGTCCGTATCTCCATCTACCTGCTGCATGGGGATTTCAATATAGTTACTTCCACCACCGTCGACAACGCTTTTCAGCGTATAGGAAGCAGCGTCGATATCACTTTCAACGCCGTCATGTACTTCCCTCAGGTAGAATCTCATGGCATCGGAGGTAGATGTGGAGTAGGAATAAAACGTAGATTTAGCCACAGGTGCTGAATTTATCCGTGTTCGTGCACCTTCTATTCCTCCGGTAATAACAGAACGATAGATATTAAATTCAATATTTATATCATCACTTTTGAGGTATCTCCAACTGATATAGACCGGTGTGGCAGAAACATTGCGATAAGCTACCAAACCTCTCCCCAAATTTTCCATCTGAATAGCAGGCGAATAATTGGGAATTTGGGCAAAAACCGACCCGTGTAAGCCCAATAAACCGAACAATAATACAACAATCTTCTTCATAACACTTTATTTGTAACGTTTTTATTTGTAGCGCTTTATTTATATAACGGTAAAAACCATTTTTCTTCCGAACTCATATCCACTCCGGAGATGCCGGAACGGTCATATTTCTTCTTGATATTTTCATCCCACAGGAAACGAGTTCCCGCATTTGGAGTTTCGCGGTTCAGTCGTCGCGCCACACGAATCAAATCTTGCCAACGATTGCCTTCAAACCCCAATTCTTTGGCTGCTTCGCTGATAATTAATTTTTCGACGAAAAGAATGGAATCCTGCAACGTTGTCGCTGTTTCAGGGAAAGGTACAGACGGCAGGTTGGCACGCCCACGCACCCCGCCATTGGCACGCCAAGGTTGACGAAGATAGGGTTGTGCATTTTCACGGGCGTCGAAATAATACGGAAACTCGTAGAAGTCGAAAGGACTGTTACCGGTGATGTTGATCGAATCGCCCGGATAATTTTCGCCGTTTTCTTTTTTATAGACAAAAGCACCACTGCCGCTAATGCCATTGTTTACCAGCGACCAGGCTAATTTGGGGTATCCCGCGCGGTTAGCAGCTTCGGCATAACGGAGGTGCAGCGTGGCGGCACGATACAAGAACCAGTCGCCAACAGGGATTCCCGCACCGGTAGTTCCTCCAAAATAGGAATATTTCCAGACGTAGTGTTCGCCGCCATATTCCTGAAAAGCGCCGGTCAATCCGCGGGCATCGAAAGGAAAGCCGTTTTTCTGCGTTTCACCGCCCCAAATTGATTCGACAGCGTAATTCGAAGGCTTCAAAAAGTATTTTCCGCCTTCATATCCAACCGGATTAAATAATTCGAGAAAAGGATATTTCGGCTCAAATTTCGAGTCATAAACGATATACCAAATCCATTCATCCCGTTCGTAGCGCCCGGTACTTGTAGCAGCAAACATATTTCGCCATCCGTTGTAGAGCGACTCAAAGTCGTCGATTTTTCCATCGCGGTAAAGGATTTGAAAGTAAGTAGGCGTACCCGACGTCCAAGGATAGCAGTATAAACGATATTTGACTTGATTGTTGGTAGCTTCCGCATCTTCGTTGACGGCTAAAACCTGGCGGTAAATGCGCGCCGCTTTGTCATAATCGGCCACTCCCTTTGCGTTGAACAGATACAAATCGCCCAGGAGACAACGTTTATCAACAAAGAAAGAAGTCAAGATATAGTTGTCCAAGTCTTGCTGGATCAATTTCGAGGCCTGGTAATTTTCCAGTGTTGGCAAGTTTTCCATGCAGCGGATTAATTCGGGCAGCAGTTCATCCAGCGTTAATTCGTTGCCTTTGTATTGATCCAAATCGGCCAAAGTAACAATCGGCTGGGTAATATAGGGAATTTTACCAAAATGGATACCGAGTTGGAAATAGATCCACGTCCGCAAAGCGGCCACATCGGAATAACGTTCGTTGTATTCCGCCCGTATCATTCTGTTTTCTTTCAACATGACGTCGAAATTGTAGAGCAGGTCGTTGCAGGTTTGTATAACGCTGTAAAACTTGGATACGCTTGCCCACGGATTATTACGTGAGGGAGCGTTCAGGTTGATTTCCTGCAAATCGGTCGTGGCATTGGGTGTAACGTCCAACAAGTCGGCGCGCAATTCGTTGAGTACGACGACTTGTCCTGCCAGATACATAAATTGTCCGTATAAGCCCAAAATTCCGTTATCTGCATCCTCCACTCCGGCATAGAAATCTTTGTGATCCAATACTTCGTCCGGCACAGTGTCTATACAGGACGTTGAGAGGAGGAGAAAGGAGAAAAGATAAATTGCTATTTTTTTCATTGTATTGCTGATTTTTAATTGTTATAAAGCTAATTTAAGTCCAATAGAAACTGTTTTGGGCTGCGAAACGACGCTAGGGTCAATTCCGTAGTACAAAGGGGTTTGTCCGAGTGCAAATTCCGGGTCTAAGCCTTTGTATTTCGTAAGCGTCAACAGGTTTTCACCGGTAGCGAATATCGTGCAATTCTGAATCAGTTTCCAGCTAATATTCAGGTCATAAGCTAAGGTCAGTGATTTGAGGCGGAGATATGATCCATCTTCAATCCATCGGTCGGAGAAGCGTGCGTTACCCATCGGGTCGCCGTAAACCGCTTTCGGGATACTGGTTTGATCGCCCTCGTAACGCCAGCGGTTTAAGGTGGCTTGCGACTGATTATTATAGGTAGAAAGACTTTCCAGTTGCGCACGTGCATAGTTATACACATCGTTGCCAAGGGAATAGATCAGCAGTGCGTTCAGCGACACTTGTTTATAGCGGAAAGTATTGGTGATGGAGCCGAAGAAGTCCGGATTCGGATCTCCAATCACTACACGGTCGTTTTCGTCGATCCGTTTGTCGCTATTTTGGTTGACAAAACGCACATCACCTGCACTGAAATTCACTGGCACCAAGCCTTGCAAGACATGGAAACCGTCGACATCGGCTGCTGCCTGCGTTGCGTAAACGCCGTTGGTTTTGTATCCATAGAACTGTCCCAGCGGCTGACCGACTTTGGTCTGAATGGTTGCTCCGCCTGCTTCCGTCAAAAATTCTTCGCCGTTCAAATCCAACACCTCATTTTTATACTTGGAAATTATCAAGCCCACATCCCATTTGAATGTTCCGTTCAGGATGCGCGTATTCAGATTGAAATCGAAGCCGGTATTCCGCATCGAACCGGCATTGGCGATGTATGTGCTGAAACCGGAAACACGATTGGGCGTTGTAATCAGAATCATATCTTTCACCGTATTGGAATAGAGGTCGATGTTAACATTGATCCGCTCGTTGAAAAGAGAAAAATCCAGTCCGGCATTGAGCCGTTCGACGGTTTCGGGTTTCAAGCCGGGATTTACCAAATTTCCTCTTACCAAACCATAATTACCCATCAGGTTTTGCGGCTTGTAGTACTGGATGCCGTTATAATTGCCGATGTCGTCATTGCCCGACAATCCGTAACTGACGCGCAGTTTCAGCAAACTGACCACAGCCACCTCCTGCATGAAATTTTCCCCGCTCACCAGCCATGCCGCCGCAACAGAGGGATAGGTATAGAACGATTGCGCATCCTGGCCGTAACGCGAAGAAGCGTCGGAAGCCAGCGAGAAGTTGAAAAGATATTTGTTTTTCAGCGTATAGTCTGCCGTAGCGTACACCGACAGCCAATTCCATTTGCCGATGCTGCCGCCTATTTCTCTCAAAAGCGGAATCCCGTATTCGATGGTTTTGAAATCGTCGGAACTTGAATTATAGGCTTTTCCGAAATCATCTTCTGCCTTATTGTTTTGATAACGGGTACCGATGCGAACATTCAGGCGATGATCGGAAGAAAAACTTGTCCGGTAATTGGCATGTACATCTCCATAAAGGGAAAAGAGCCTCTCAGTACGGTGTTGCATCGCGTTTGTAATCAGATTGTCGTTCACTGGGTCGAAGGCAACGCCCACGCCCGGATAAAACACCCGTTCGCGTTCATGATTGAAGTTCAGACCGATGGAAGCGCTAAGGCTTAATTTGTCATTGATATTCCATCCCAGTTCAAAGCTCCCCATAAACCGGTAATTGATATTGGCCAGTAAAAGATTATTTGCCAGCACGTAAGGATTACTGTTTCCAAATATATCCGTTGCTTCTTCGTTGGGCGACATTTTCCCTTCTTCGTTATAGATATACGAAGTTGTAAAAGGCGATTTCAATGCAGCGGCCAACATCGGATTGCGCTTGCTGTCGGTGCCTTCGTTCATCAAGTCTTTATTTCCGTAGATAAAGCTCATGTTCGACAGGAAATGCACTTGTTGCGACAACTGTACTTCCGAGTTGAAGCGCGTACTGAAACGCTGAAAATGCGTATTCTTTAAACTTCCCTGCTGGTCTAAATAGCCCAGAGAAAGTACATATTTGGCAACTTCATCGCCACCGGCTACATTGAGGTAATAGTTCTGACTCCACTGGCTGTCGTAGATTGTTTTTTGCCAGTCGGTATCATGGTTGTAGCGATAGTAATCGGCGTTCCCTTCAATTCCCCAAGGCTGTTTTACAGGCAGTTGACTGTTGAAGAAAGGCAGTTGATCGATGTATTGAGATGAATAACCCCTGCTTTGCAACAAATCAGAAAGCAAATTGCGATGCTGTGCGGCGTTCAATACCGGTAGTTCTTCCGGTTCAAAATTAATACCGGTATGAAAATGCGCGTTGATTTTTGTTTCCAACTGATTAGCTCGTAGTGTTTTGATAAGCACTACGCCATTGGCGCCTTTTACGCCGTAGAGCGAAGTCCCGTCTTTGAGAATCGTAATGCTTTCCACATCCTTGATGTCGATGGACGACAGGGGATTTGCCGAATAGTTACCTATCAGAGAAGAAGCATAAGCGGAATTTTCGTAAGGCAAGCCATCCACGATAAACAGGGGCATAGCGCCTGCGTTCATGGAATTGAAACCGTGCAGGTACATATTGGCGCCTGCGCCTGGCATTCCCGACCGGAAGACGGTATTGACTCCGCCGGCATAGCCCTGGATCAATCCGTCGGGCGCAAGGGCGACGCTGAGATCGTTATCCTCCTTGATAACATCCCAGGCGTTGGCTATTTGCGTAGAAGACACATCGCCCGTAGGCGTATAAACGCTTTTCTGAGCGCCCTTGTAGTGCTGTTCATAGAGCTTGACATCAATCTGCTTGCGTCCTTTTACGGGTATTTCCTGTACAGCATATCCGGCGCCGCTGATTTCGAGGATCACATTTCCCTTTGGAACACTGATCGTGTACGTTCCATCGTCTTCCGTGATGGAAGACGCAATTCCTCTCACATCGATCTGAATGCCGGGCAGCGCTTTTCCGGTAGCGATGTCGGTAACCGTTCCTGTTACTGTATAAGAAAGATTTCCTTTTACCTGTGCATTTGCCGGAAAGCTTATTGCTCCTACGAACAGCAATATCCAACAAACGATGTATGTTTTTATTTTCATTGTATTTTTATTTACTCGATTTTTATTTATTTGTTCAATCATTCGGGTCTACCAGCGGGACTATGCGGATATAATCCAGAAACATGGCGCCGGCATACGAGTCGGTTTGTCTGACCGTATTGGCGACAAATATAGTCGCTTTTCCGTAGGCCGGACATTTCAGTACTTCGTTTTGTCCAAAATTGTCTTCGTCCGTGTAAAATGCACCCAATAGAAACTGGTTATTGGTGGCATCGGCAGCCCGATAGCGGGTCAATTTTGTTTCTTCGAGCACACCGGCAGTCGATACGCCAGCCATCAGCGAATAGGCATTGAAATTATTCAGGATACTTGCGTCGGTTTCTCTTTTCAGCGCCGGTCTGCCCGGAAAACTGATGAGCATTTTCTGTTCCAGTATCATGGGGAACGTCTTTGTATACAGCGTCGTATCCGCGCCCTCTACTGTGAAAAGCGGAACCGTATCCTGTCCGTTTATCTCGAACAGTTTGCCGGTTATGGAGAGAAAGTGATCGGGATTATCGTCGTAGGCACGCCAATAAATTTCGTAAGGCACGGCATACATCTCCGGCTCAAATTTCAGGTAAGCGTTGGTGCTTTTACTGATATAAGGCTCGGTAGATGTCCGGTGGTGCATCTGGAAAGTTTTTGCTTCCGATTTATGAGCAATAGAATCGCCGGCATCATCCCAAACGTCATATTCAAAGGTATTTCGGGTTTGTCCTTTCAGTGCCATGTCTTTTCCTCCGCTTGCATACGGGCGGTAACGGACTTCCCAACCGTCCTGAGCACACCAGCGTTCGGCATAATTTTCGGCTTCAACGATGAGTGTCTTAATTTTATTTTCGTACATTTTGACATCTACGGCGCTTAATGTATATACCTTGCCGTTGGAAGCCTGATAGCTTTCGACAATATTTGCGGGATTAATATCGACCAGTAAAAAGTCGTTGACCGAACCTGTCCTTATTCCGGGCACGGTACGGGAAGGATAGCGTCCGGCCTGTTCAACACTGACCGGATGAAGAATCATGTCGCGCGTAATGTGCCGCATGATTGTATCGGCCTGTTCGTCGGGATTTTCCTGCTTCATGTATCGGGCGTATTTGGCGGTCAATGCGTCTATTGCACCGGATTCGAGGACGAGAACTGTAAAGGCCTGTGTTTCGTCGTTCAGGGGATAGGTTTTCAGAAATTCGTTGCTGTTTACCCAAACCGTATCGTAAATCGGACGTCCCTTCATATCTACCCCTGTCTGTACGCTCCGTTCCATATCCATCATGTCTTTGTTGAGTGACTGGATATAGTTGATCTGTGCGTATCCGGTTTGTTCTTTCAGGTATTCCCAGATGTTTTTACGGTCAATGATGATATTGTCGATAACGTGCAACATGCCGTTGGAACTTGCCCGATTGGCTTTAACAATAGCGGCTCCGGAGATGCCCGCCGCATTGACGGGCACGTTTTTATCGTTAATCATCCGAATATATCCGGTTTCAAAACGACCGGATTCGTCGGTACAGTACGACATATAGGCGATGTAATTTTTAACCCATTCCTTCAGTTCGTCTCCTTCCGGGAGGTCAAGTCCTTGCAGTACTGCATTTTTGGGAGCAAATACCGTTAACGCCTGTTCTTCCTGCAGGAATTTATCGTAACCAGCTTGCGTCAGAATGTCCGCAAAAACGGAAATTTCGGCATCGGAAACGACGATCTCATAGAGGCTTTTGTTCAGGTCGCCGTTTTTCAAGCGAGTATCTTCTTCCCAGGCATTGCAGGCAGTGAACAGGACAATGCTTGCCATGATAAGTCCTTTTGAAGCTTTCAATTTAAACAATGATTGTTTCATACTTTTATCTTTTATTTTTATTGTTCCATGCATGACTATTCTTCTCCCTCCGTTTCACACTGGCTTTCGGGGTATATTTGACAGTCGGGTACCTCCTGTCCTATCCAGTTTCCTTTCAGGTCGACTTTAGGCCACAATTGATCTTCTTCTATCGGGATAAAGTGAATCATGTCCCAGCTTCCGGCTTGTTGTCCGCGTCCGCCGGTGGTAGGTTCGAAGCGCAGGGTGTGCCGTCCTGTTGTCTGAACGTCGATGATACCCAGTAAACGACTGCACACCACACTGTTGTATTTTTTGGCATTGTATTGTTTCCATCCTTCGATTTCAATGACCGATTCTCCATTGGTTGTTGGATTGGGCATGTATTCGGACAGGTTGATAACATAAGGCAGCACCTGATCATCGTAACCTTCCTGCTTGAAAACGGTTTTCAGGTTCAATTCAAGTTCGCGGCGGTAGCAGACCCATACTTTGTATTTTCCTTCTACGAGTACCGGAGTTATCATTTCCATCCACGACGTTGTGAGGGAATAAAGGTTGAAACGGAGGTAATCGCCATAAGCGTATTGGAATTTTTCATCCAATACCGTAGAAATGCCGCCGCAATAATAGTTGATGTCTCCGGGTGCTTTGCCTCCCCAGGTAATTTCCGAGAGATCGCCGGGTGAGAAATTCACGTTCGTTCCCTGTTTCCGGAAGTCTTTCAAGGCGATAATTTCCGGTTGTTCGGCAATATCCCAGTAAATCCGGTAAGCGGTACGGTTCTTTATCTGTATGTTTCCGTCAATTTTGTGGATAACACCATTGGCACAACTCAAATCCGAATAGTCGCTCGTGCGATCCAGGGGAATACCCGGCTCATACATTTGTCCCTGAATCAGTTCGTTGAGCAGGATAACATCCAGATTTCTTTTGAAAGTAAGCACCTGTTTCGGGATTAAGGTTTGCAAGCTCGAGATGGAGAGCAGGTCGGTGATATACATCAGCGAATGAACGCTATGGTAGCCGATGTAGTTGTACAACAAGGTGTCTTCGTCCTGGATAGCAGGCGTGCTTTCCTTGAGTTCTTCCAATAAATCGGCAATCGAGTGAATACCTGCATCTTCAAAGGCTTTATTATCCTGAATAAAAAAGGTAAACCAGTTATCTTCTTCTTCCACCGACAATGATTCGGCCATTCCCGACCGTTCAAAGATTTCCTTCATCAGCGAGTAATCGGCGTCCGGCAATTGCCGGATGGTTTTGGCAATATTGTTTTCGGGCGGCGTTAGCACATTGTCTATGATTTGCAAATGACCATTGGCGCCTTTGATGTCTTTCCCGCCTTCGATGATGTTTGCCTGCCGGTTGATGCGGTAGGTCTTCCCGTCTTCGTTTTTAGAGGTCAGGTATTTTTTTGCAAAATTGGGAAAAGCTAATCTTCCGTCCACAAAATCGGATGTTGTCAGGGAATCGGAGCCGAGCGTTTCTTCTCCATTCTGCTCTCTGGTAGTTCGAATCAAATGATATTTGACTATATCTTCTGCTTCTTCTTTCGTCAAAGCGTCGGCATTGCTTTTCCCGATTCGTTGACAATAAGCGTCAATCGCCTCATTGGTTGGCACAAACAGTGTATAAGCGCCGTAAGCATGTATTGTTCCGGTAAATCCGGCTTTTTCCACGATCGACAGGAATGTGGTTAATTGATATTCTTCCATCAATTCGTCGAGCATTTTGTCGTCGTATACTCTGTAGGTTTCGCCTTCCATCATCTTTTCACAGGAAGTCATCCACACCAATCCCAACAGCATGCATATCATCCTGCAAGCGTTGAGCAATCTTTTCTGTAATAACGCAGTTTCCATGAAAATATATTTTTTATTGTTGATAAAATTCGTTTTGTTCCAGGCGTTTATTGGTATTTAATTCGCTCTGGTTAATCGGCAGATAATGACTGCCGGGATGGTTTCGCCATTTATTTTGCAGACTGGATACTTTTTCGGGAGGTGCGGCCAAAATGGACAGGCGCAGCAGGTAATTTAAGTTCTTTTCGCTGTAATTGTCCCTCCTGGCATGTCGCAAAACATCGAACCAGCGTTTTCCTTCAAAAGTAAATTCCCGGACACGTTCGTTGAGTATAAATTCTTCGAGCGTTCGTCCATCAATGTTGCCAGTGTGTTGATAAAGCAAATCGGTCGATTCCGGTGCATTGGCTCTGACCCGGACTTGTTTCAGTAAGTCCCAGGCTTCCTGTAACAGCGCCTGATTATTGTTTTCAAGGATCGCTTTCTGCGTCAATGCTTCGGCTTTCATCAGGATAATATCGGCCAGGCGGTAAAAAATCCAGTTGCTGAATGAACTGCCGATGGTTCGATAGTTAAAACCATCTTTGTCGAGGCCTATCCATTTCCAGATATATCCCTGTTTGTAGGATACACCTTCGCCCCGTATATCAAACCATCCGCGGTCGAGACCGGAAGAAATGAAATATTCCGTATTGAAGTTTTCCATTTTAGGTTGAAAATCGGCATAACCGCCGGGCAGAAACATCTCACAAAACGGATTTTGTTTGTCTGTTCCGAATTGCAGTTCAAAGATGCTTTCGATACAGTTGCCCCGTACATACATACTCTGAAACAAGCTGCTAATGTCGCTTTCGTTTACATAATATACCGTATCGGGCGTCCCGATTATCCGACCGTCAATTAACACTTCTTCCCGGCTTACCGGGACTAATGAATATTGTCCCGATTCAATAATTTGCGTAGTCAGTGCGATGCAATTATCGTAGTCGCCTTTCCAGAGGTAAATATCGGCCAGCAAGGCTTTCAGGCTAAAAGCGTTGAAGCGGCCTTTATTGGATGCCAAATCATTGTAACTGTAGGCAATGTCTTTTTCTACCTGCCGCAACGACACGATCAGGGAATCGACAATGTCTGCCTGTTTCGTTGCCGGAATCATAAATTCCTGATCATCGTAGATACTTGCCTGCGTGATATAAGGCACATCACGGAAAGTACGCAAAAGGTAGAAATACGCTAAACTGCGGATACATACAGCTTCTGCCTCATACTGTTTCAAGAGCGTTTCGGAGAAAGACATGTCTTTTTCCAGCGTTAACTTAGCCAATTCGAGTACCGTATTGCACTGGTTGATGGTTTTATAAAAATAATTCCAGCCGGTATAAGCATTTGTGCTGACAATTTCTCCATTATCAATAGCAATAATATTTGCCGAGGCGTTAACGGTTGGCGTTACCATCTCTGCACGCAATTCGCCCCAGATAAAATAACGTTCCATCATATTATATTCCATCAGGGAAGCGTAACAACCTATCAGTCCGGAAAATGTTTCTTCTTTTGTTTTCCAGAAACGGTCGCGGATAACGCCATCTTCGGGTTCCAGATTAAGCCAGTCGGAGCAGGAGGACGACAAGGCCGCTATTACGATCAAACATATTCCTGTTTTTATTCTTGCTTTCATTTCTATTTTCATTCTTGTTTTCATAGATCTTTTATTATTCATGATTATCAGAAAGTAATATTTATACCCATCGTGTATGATTTTGGAACGGGCGCTTTCGAATAGTCCCGGCCGGGGGTGCTGCCTCCGATAGAAACTTCCGGGTCTTGTCCTGTATAGTTAGTCCATACATGCAGATTGTTGACGGTCACATACAGATACAGTTCCGAAAGGTTATAGCGAGTAAGCCATTCTCTTTTGAAATTATACCTGAATGTAAGGGATTTCCAGCGAACAAAAGAACCGTCTTCCACGAAGCGGTCGGACGCCATCCAGTTGTAGCCTTCGCCATACAGGGCGCGAGGCAACAGGTCGGCAGGAGCTTCTTCCGGATTGGCATATTCATGACGCCAGCGTTTCAAAACCGCTTTACTTTGATTATCGTAATTGAACATCTTTTCCAATTCCATGCGCGTCATGTTGATAACATCGTTTCCATAACGGAAATGGAAAACCGTATTCAGGGAGAACTGCCGGTACTTGATGGAAGGCGTTAATCCACCATAAAACAGAGGATTGTAATCGCCCAAGAAAGCAATATCCTGATAATTGATATTTCCATCGTTATTCAAATCCCGATAGCGGGCGTCGCCGGGCTGGAAGGTATAGTCGACCGTCGGATAGCCGAAACGCATGTATACCGGTGTTGGCTGACCCTGAGCGTTGGTTGTATAAATCGGATTACCATTCCGGTCTCTTGCAATTGTCTGGTTCAAGTTCAGGTAAACGCCATCATACTGATAGCCGTAGAAACCGCCGATGGGTTGATTCAGGATAAGACGAGACAGATATTCGCCCCGTGTATTCCATGTTCCGCTGTATAACTCGGCAAATTCATGTAATTCCTTGATTACATTTTCGTATCGCGCAATGTTGAACGCAAGATTGATATTCAAATTGCGGGTACGTACCGGCGTAACCGTCAGGTTGGCTTCCCAGCCCCGATTTTCCAGCGTTCCGAAATTCATACTCATGTTTGAAAATCCGGACGATGTGGGAATACTTACTTTTTCCGTAAACTGGTCTTTAGTTGTTTTAATGAAATAATCTACCTCCAGATTAATTTTATAATCCAGTGCTACCAGGTTGATACCGTAATTTTGCTGGGTACTTTTTTCCCAGCGCAATTCTTTCAACTCAAGGGTTTGCGGATAGATGGCATTTTCTCCTAAATAGGTCCAGTCGTAGGTTCCGTAGTTATTGTAAAACAGATAATTTTTGTTGGGCACTTTTCCTGTAATCCCGTAAGAAGCGCGGAAAGAAAAGTCGTCCAGCCATTTAATACCTCGCATAAAAGGCTCACCGGAAATCCGGTAGCGTCCCGAAAAAGCAGGGAACAGTGCAAAGCGGTAATTTTTACCAAAGCGGGAACTTCCATTGTAATTCAAGTTTCCGTTAATGGTATATCTGTCCAGGAAAGTATAAATCACATTGACATAAGTTTCCGCCGTCCGCTCGCGGGAAGAGCGTGAGCTTCCGCTTCCGACGGGATATGTACGGGATGGAATGGACGGGTCCTGTAATTGTGCATTCGCTAAATTCGCCGATCCGGCAGTATAAGAATAGCTGCTTCCTTCATAGGTATGCAAACCCAATATGGCCATGAGACGATGAATGTCCGAATTTTCAAATTTAGGATTGAATTGCAATTTGTTGAAAGTGTTAATGGTAAAACTTTCGCTGTCGTCATCGCTTGCGCTGTTCGTCCGTTCGTCCGACCAGGGTAAGCCGGTTGCCGACTGGGGAAGGAATTTTTTCTTTTTATTGTTGAGCGTCTGGAAAGAAATATCGGCTATATAGCGCCAAGCCGGATGCGGATCATACTGTATGGACAGTTTAGGTAAAACCGTTTCGCTGATAAAATCAAACTGTCCATCCCTGGCCATTGCCACCGGATTAAATACATCCGGATAACTCCCCTGCAGATTATTTACCGGCGTAAAATAATTAGGCGTTTGCACTCCATATTCATTGATGTAATAAATACTTTGATTCGGCGCTTTAGTATATGCATGCGTACGCACATCGTATTTCTCCTTATCATCATTCGGCACATAATTTTTTTTAGTATTGGAATGGGTATAGGCAATATCGGCGCTAAAACGGAGTTTATCGGAAACGAGATAGTCCAGATTCAAACGGGTATTGAGCCGTTGCAGGCCGGTTTCAATGGTATTACCTACCTGATCGTAATAACCGGCCGAAAAAGCGTATCGCACTTTCGGGCTTCCACCGCGCACGGATAAATAGTGGTCTTGCGCCGATCCGTTTTGCGATACGGCATCTACCCAGTCGGTATTTTGCGAATAATTGTAGTAATATTCGGGGTTATTGGGGTCGTAGGCGATTTGTGGAAACAGTAAAGGATCCATGATGACGCCACGGTTTAATTGCTCTTCCAGGATAAGGGTAGAATACTCGCTGCCGCTTAACGTTGGAATATGCCCCGGTTTGGGATAGAAAGAAGTCGTTGCACGGTAAGAGACTTTGGGCGGCGAAATCGTACCCCGCTGAGTGGAGATTTGCAAAACGCCATTGGCAGCTTTTGAGCCCCACTGCGCGGTAGCGGCAGCATCTTTCAGGACGATGATTTCTTTGATGTCGGAAGGCGCGACATTTAACAGTTGGGAAAATTCTTCTTCCGTGGCCGTCGAAAAATCGAAATCGGAACTGATGGAGGTTTCCAGGGGAATGCCATCGACTACAATCATCGGTTGATTGTCGCCGGTAAATGACGTAATCCCGCGAATACGAATTGCCATCCCACTACCGGGATCGCCGGCATTGGCAGTAATATCTACGCCCGCCAAACGTCCCTGAATCATTTCGTCGATGGATGCGGCATGTAAATCGGCAATCTCACTTGCGTCCAAGCGGGCAATAGACATGGAAATGTCCCGCTCGTCGATCTGCAAGCTGCCGACCGATCGTTTGGGCTTGGCGGTAACGGTAACTTCGTTCAACGCAGTGTTATTTTCATCCAACGCTACATTTATTGTTGTATTCGATCCAATAGGAATTTCTTTTCTTTTATATCCTAAATAGCTGATACCCAATTTGTTTTTCGTATCAGTTACATACAAACTGAAATTCCCATCAATGTTGGTTACCGTACTCGATACCACCCGGTTATCTTTATTTATTTCCGTAACGGAAGCTTGTATGAGCGGCTCTTTATCCTGCGCAGAAATAACGGTTCCCCGTATCAATGTCTTTTCCTGTGCGAACAGACTTGAAAAAGAAAGTAGCATGGCGCTCGATAACAAGCATAATTTTATGACAAATCGTCTCATGATATTGTTTTATTTATAAATTAATCATTGTTTTGAAGCGTAAATGTAAAGAAATTGTTCACTTCGTGTAACACTGCTTTACAGGCAATGCGATTACTTCTGAAATTATTGTCGTCCAGCGCCGATCCGGTTACCCGGCCTCGCTGAACACGCATGGCAGAAGTTATCCCGAAACCGCCGGTTACCAGGTTTTTTACACCCAGGGTAATGGGCTGAGGCACAAAATTTAAGAGTCCACCAGACGTTTTGGTTACCTCAATACGGGTTCCCGCACTGGTCAGTCCCAATGTTTCGTCGGTAATTTTCAGGAGTGTAGGCAACAATGCCCGGTTGGGCGACATCGGATTTACCGGATAAATGTAATCGAATCCATCGTCGGGGAGTACTGTTCCCTGCAGAAAGTGGGCATTCAGGAACTGGGTCGCCTTTGCGCGTGCATCCAAATCTCCGCCTGTTATGGTGGCCAAAGATGAGATAAAACCTCTGCTTATCGCCTGATTCATTGCCGTATTGTTGACCATCAGTACGGTATAGAAATTTTCGGCTTTAACGCCATCCAAATCGTCGGCATCCGCACTTTTCAGGCAGGCTTCCACATAATCGACAAACGTGCTGACGGACGGATTTTCTCTTTTCGCCCGGAGCAAGTATTGCCAAAGTGTTAAGTCTTTCCAGCGGTCATCGCCTGCTGTCGATTCGCGGGGCGAATATTGCAACATTTTGTCCACATTATATACGATACCGTTGTTGAAGGGTTCTTCTACTTGCGTTACCGTAACATAGGTTTTATCTTCAATATTTCCTGCGGCCTGCAATTGATTGTCTTTGTAGCGGATCAAATCGCCGTAGGCATTGACCAGAAATCCCCAGCCATTGTAATTGGTTATGGGCGCTGTTGTAAAATCATTTATTTCGCAGTTCACTTCCGCGTTTTTCAGCCCTGGAAAGATGTGCATGCGCATCAATCGCTTGAAGCGGTCGTCGGCAGAGCCAACGGTTACATCATCATTGATAAAGGAGTTAGAAACTTCATTGTAAGAGTAACCGTCGGATTCCAGTAATTTGTCGGAGAAATTCAGCATCGTGTAGCGAGAGGAAACATCTCCGCTCAGCACGCTCTTCATCAAGTCTTCGCGCAAGCCGGAACTGTAAAAATTAACGTATGCTCTGTTCAGCCAGATGTGAGCGGGATTGAGGAAGATTTCGGCATAAACGGTTTCAAAGTATTTGCTTTTGATAACGTTGTCGATGAGGAAGACAAAACCGTTGTTTGCTATTTTTTTATCCAGGATTCCTGCTGTTTCAAACGTATTTCCGTAAGTTCCCTCGCCATTGATATATTCGCCGGTCGAATTCATGCTTCCTTTATATAAGGAAGGCCATACCAGTCCTTCTACCATGTGTGTATTAATTAAGGTAGAGATTGCTTCCTGCGGCAACTGGTCTATACTGCTATAGTATTTGAGTAGTTTATTGTCGATATACTCCTGTAATGCTTCGTTTTTGGGAACGAGCAGGGTATTTCCCGTCTTTTCGGCGTCATAACTTTCGGTTGCTGTCGAGTAGATATTTTCCAGGACAGGAGAAAAGGCCAATAAATCGTAATATTTATAGTATACCTTATTTATATTTTGTCCGGGGCGCAATTTCTGAAATGTTTCCAAAAAATTACTGGAAGTCTCTGAATATTTTCTGAAAATGTTTTGCCCGTTCGCATCTTTCAAATCCAGCAAGGCCTTGAGTCCGGAATAAACGGGTTCCTGCAAAATTTCCTCCATATTTTTCAGCGGTTCGTTGACTTTGGAAACTTCATAGATAATACCATTTTCAGCAACGATATCTTCTTTGAGAATTGTTCCTTCCTGCACATTTTTTCCGGTATAAACGGCGTCGGGAAAGAACGTGTTGTAGTCGCTGGCGCCTAAAGGTTCCGAGAAAGAATTAAAATATGCGGTGGAAAATAGCGGCAGGTATTTATAGTTATTCGTTGCCAACCGAGCCTGATAGCTCCCATCAATCCAAAAACCAACACCGCCTGACGTTGTTTGGTTAAACACCCAATTGTTATCATATTCCGGGTCTTGATAGGGCAGCATGTAACAATTGGTTTTCCGCTTGAAAGCGCCGGTTAGATATTGGTTTTCCTCCAAATAATCTGCTAAATGATTACTTGTCCATTTACTGTAGACCAAAGAGTAAGCCACCAAATCTTTCAGTTCATCCTCCGGAATATCCTGGACGGAGGCATAAGATTTTTGGGTCAGATAAGCAGTGACTGCTTCATCGTTGGGAGCAAACACTGTATACAGCCCGGCTCCTTTTAAAACAAGCGCGTACTCCGTTCTATCTACGCATTGCAGATAGAGGTTAAAACGTCCTTCCTGTTCCAGGACTTCATAAACAGGTTTTTCTAACCATTCCGGTCTGTCGTAGTATTTATCGACCGTACTGTCGCATTGGACGAGCAGTACCGTACAGATAAAACCGAAGAAGACTTTCCAATTTACTTTCAAGTTGTTTCTTTTCATGTTTTTGATATTTATTTTACATTCGCGTTTAGATTTATGCTGCAAAGGAATGAAACAATACCTACATGTACCATGTAATTGAGTACAAGAACATAGAAAATTGTTCAAAAGTGCAAATTATTGTTTCGTTGCTGCAACCCGAAAGGGTTGAATATGACTCACCCCCACTGAAGCGGAGCGATTGGGGGTGAGCGTGAATGTGATGGCCGGCGGATTAAATGGAGGAAAGCGTATCGATTTCGGGATCTGTTTTATGTTCAAAAAATTTCTTTACCATTTTTGTTTTCTTCTGGTCGATGGTGAAATTCATTTCCGGATTATTGGCGGCATACTCTACCAAAAACCAGACTTCCGTGTTGACAAGCGCTTTTTTCAGTACCGGAATCTGGTCAAAATCAACCGTAAGGTAAAAACTGAGCTTGTCCATCCCCAGAAACACCATATCTTCCATTTGCAACCCCAGACGATTGCGAAGGTACTGTCCCGACAACGTATCGTCGGAAACGAGTGGAAGAAATGTCAGTACAATCAGTTTGTTTTTCAGAATGATAAAGGGGAAATAACCTAAATATACGAACCGCTCGTTATCCTTGAAATAGCACACAAGCATCGGACGACCTGACGGACTTTCCTGTACGTAATGCATGTACAGCAGCGGTTCCATGGCATAGTAGTTTTTTTTATGCGCCGGAAAGATGTCCATCCGCTCCTTGATGCGCTGGAGGGCATGCGACTGAATATAAATATCCAGATATACGGATGGGGTTTCGTCTTCTTGAAAGATAAACCACCGGTCAATCTTTGCATTGTAGGCAGGCTCGGTAATTACCCGTCCGGCGCGGACGCGAAAGGCAATCCGTTCCTTTTGCTTGTGTTTGAAGTGAATGGAGATGGGATTCTCGGACGACATGAAGATGGTGGATACTACTCCTATTTCGTCTTGTGCGCTGGTTACACGCCAGTTATATCCGTAAATACGAAAATTCATCTTTGAAATCATCATTGACGTCTTGCGGATATGCTTTCCCACCTCGTCGAGATCCTGATGTATGCGATGCGGGGTGATGGTCTCCGTGACATACACAATGGTTTCCATCTGTCCGGATTGAAACGGAAAGAAAGACTTTGCACTTTCGAGCATATAGGCAAAGGATAGCCCGTAAGTGGAAAGTTCAAGATAGGTGAGTCCGATACTTTCATCGCCAAAATAGTGCGTGCGCAGGAAGTGATGCGTAGATTCCGCCATGAAATTGACCAGACGCCGGGGAACACGGTGTCCTTCTTCCACTTTGACGCGGGTTGGCTCCACGATCAATTGAAACAGAAATCTCTTCTGCTGCTTGGTGTAGGAATCAAACAAATTGGGATCCAGCCCGTAAACACGGAGTATTTTTTTTATCACGACATGTGCTTTGTCTGTGGGTACCGTGGGTATCCTGTGTACGTTAGCGTGCTGAGACTGTGTCTTTTTCTTTTTATGTGCCATCTCCGTTTTCTGATTTTTTACCGGTTCTCGTTTTAAATTCTTATAAATGTGCAAATTTACAGCTTTACATGGAATTTGCGTAAAGAGTTTCATGAAAATTTTCATTACTTGCACATATTTAAAATAATCTGCCAACTTCTTGCTCATACAATATAAAGTATCTACCTTTGCCGTCGCAAAGTTTTTTTACAATCAACATCTAAAGTATTCTATTTCAGGAAATTATGAGCGCTATATATGATTTTTTTACAACACAAAGTATTGCATCTACCATGCTTTACCTGTGTTTAACAGCCTTTACCGGTGTTGTACTGGGAAAAGTCGGGATAAGAGGCATTAAGCTGGGCATTGCCGGCGTATTATTCAGTGGCCTGCTTATCGCACACTTCAATGCGCCGGTAGATACACATATACTGCATTTTATCCGCGATTTCGGGTTAATCCTGTTTGTTTACAGCATTGGATTGAACATGGGCCCCCGGTTTTTTTCCTCATTCAAAAAAGACGGACTGTTATTAAACCTCTTAGCAATAGGCTCTGTTTTGGGAAGCTTCGGGATAGCGTGTCTGATTAACTGTTTCACAGATTTATCGCCTGCGGTTATCGTCGGAATTTTGTGTGGCGCCGTAACCAACACGCCAAGTCTTGGCGCAGCCCAGCAAGCGCTTGCCGAACAAGGCACAAGCACCGCTGTCGTTTCCGAAACAGGCATGGCCTACGCTGCCGCTTATCCATTTGGTATCCTGTTGATTATATTCACATTTATTTTACTCAAGCTGATTTTCCGCCTGAACATCTCTTCGGAAGTGAAACGTTACAGCGAAGCCTTGGGAAACAGCGAAGCAAAATTGCAAAGCGTGGAAATAACCGTAGTCAATCCCATCTTGTTCGGCAAAAATATTGATTATGTCAAGCATGTCACAGATAAGGAACTGGCCGTTTCCCGCATCAT
>JAISFI010000245.1 GCA_031263685.1 Dysgonamonadaceae bacterium
GATAATCTGCTGAAGCGCGTATCCAAAGACGGAACGCACCTGCTATTGCTCGAAGACGGCGAAACATGGGTGAAAACCTTACAAAGCAAAGGCGCATTGCCGACGGCAAGTATTTTCCATCCGCAAAAAACATGGGTAGGGCATAACTACTTTGTACGCGAACATCCATTTTTCGACGACTTACCTGTAAACGGCGGAATGAATTGGGAATATCAACGGTTGGTCGTATATGACGGCATCAATCACTTCGGATTGTATAATGTATCGTCCGACAACGAGGAAGCAGTGGTGTCGCTGGTAGGAGGAAACTCTCATTTGATTGCTACTTCCGTAGGAATTATTCCTTACGGACGTGGCAAGATTGTATATTCGGCATTAGACTTGTCGCCCAACTTGTCGCTGAAAGTAAAAGCATCGGGTGTTCCCAAGAAAATATTCTGCAACATCCTGAACTGGGCGGCAAAAGAACCGTCCAACCCGACGCTCGACCGCACCGGCTGGATTGCCACGGCATCTCATTCCCGCGAAGCGCCGGAAAGAACGCTGGACAACAGCTTGGATACAAGGTGGACTTCGGGCATCTATCAGACAGGAGCCCGCGAATGGTTTCAAATGGATATGCTGGAACCGCAAACCTTTAACCGGATTTTGCTCAAGCAGGGAACTACCGGCACGGAAGATTATCCGCGCGGATACGAACTGTATCTTTCCGACGACGAAACAAACTGGGGCGAGCCGGTATTGACGGGAGCAGGCACGGAAGGCGAAGCTACCGTTATCGAACTTCCCGAAGCGAAAACAAACCGGTATATTCGATTGGTGCAAACAGGAACGTCGCCTGACAAATGGTGGTCTATTCACGAGTTTGGGATTGAATCCGATGCGATAACCGGCACAAGAGAGTCGTCCGTGAAAGAGAATGTATCTATTTACTATAAAGACGGACAGTTAGGAATAAGGGAGGCGTCAATACCGTTCACAGTAAAAATATACAGTCTTTCCGGACAACTGCTTCAATCGGTAGCCGGAAGTCAGCCGGCCGTTAGTCTTCGTTTGGCGACAGGCATTTATATTGTAGCGGTTGAAAATTTGGAAGGCGTTTATCGCCAAAAAATATTGGTAAACTAACGAACTATTTATTATTTAACATTAAATACAATTTTTATCATGAGAAAGTTTAACTTTATGAAAGGAGCGCTCACGTTAGCGCTCGGTTGTGCGGCTTTTTTTGCACAAGCTGCCGACGTGTATGTTTCTGCAACAGGAGACGATGGCAACGATGGAACGCAGGCGCAACCTGTACTTACTTTGCGCAAGGCGTATGATTTGATTAATTCTGCATCAGGCACTATCTATGTGAGCGGCGAAATTGACGGATATTCAAACCCGGTCAATACCGACGCCGTATGTCCCTTCCTGGGAAATCCGTATACGCTCACTATTCAGGGGGTAGAAGGCACTAACCCGAAAATCGTGGGAAACAGTACGGTTCGCATGTTTCGATTACGCTCCGATATGGGGTTGATTTTGAAAGACTTGACTTTATCCGGAACTGTCGGTGAAACAGCAACCATAGACGGTTGTTGCGTAATGATGCAAGGCGGATGGCTCGAAACCGATAATGTGATTTTTGAGAACTTTTCAAACAACAACAACGGTGCAGTACTTTGTGTTAATGCAATATCGGCAGCAAAACCGTCGCTGATATGCAAAAACTCCGTATTCAGGAACAATTCGGGTGGAACAGCCGGATATGGAAGCGTAATGCGAGTAAACGATGTTGCTGTAACTGACACAAAATTCTATTTTGAAAACTGCGCGTTTGTAAACAATTCGGCGTTGTACGGAACTTTTTTCTTCCGTCAAGCTACCGTTGTTGAAACAAATCCTTCCTATACTTATGTCAATTGTACATTTACAGGAAATACAAATTCCAATGGTAATTCCGGTTGTTTAACCGCTTACAGCGCACCGATAACTGTAAATGTTATCAATTGTACGGTAAAGGACAATCCAACCAACGGAAGCGTCAGAGCAACGGCAGCGGCAACCGTAAATGTCTACAATTCGATACTGGAAGGCAATAACGGCTTCGATTTGAATTGCGATAATAACCCCGTGGTAACGGTCCGCAATTCGTTGATATTAGCGAAAAGAAACGTTCCCGATGAAGTATATGTAAAACCTGCCAACTATACGGCAACAGGTCAGTTGTTAGATGCTTTCGATGCCGAAACAAATACTTTCACTCCGAAATTTGCTTCTTTGGCTATCGGCTACGGCGACAAACAATATCTTGAAAATTTGGGAGTTGACGGCGCTACAACCATTAATTACGACCAACTCGGCAACACCCGCTCGTTTGAAAACAATACGGTGGATGCAGGCGCGGTAGAAGTCGGCGAATCGGCTATTTATGTTTCCTCCGAAGGTAATGATGACAATACCGGTACGGAAAATCTTCCGGTGCTTACGCTCAAAAAGGCATTTTCTTTCTTTGCCGCCAATCAGACGGGAACGATTTATGTAAGCGGCAATGTGGCGGCAGATACCGAAGGCAACGGCTTGGATTTAAACGGCGTAAATCTGAAGATAGAAGGAGTGGAAGGAACGAATGCCGGAGTTACAGGCGATTCTGTTCGTATATTTAACGTGAGAAACAATGCTGTTTTAACATTGAAAAATCTACATTTGTCGGGTAATCCCGAAAAGTCGCTTGTCGGGCAGGGAGGCTGTATCGCTTTTGCCGGCGGCGGCGCTTTGTTTGCCGAAAATGTAACTTTTGAAAATTTCTCGACTGCAATTGACCCGGAAAAAATAGCTTCTCCCAACACAGATACTAATGCCGGTGGACTTATTTATCTCAATCAATTTAATGCAAGCAGCGCTAATCCGATATTGTCGTTCAAACAGTGTCTGTTCAAAAATAATTCCACTACAGGAAGTTGGGGTGGCGGTGCAATACATGTTCGTGATTTTGGAACTCCGGCAAATCCCCAGGTATATTTTGAAAATTGCGGTTTCTACGGCAATACGGCAGATGTCCTCACAGGCGGAGGTGGTAGCGTGATTACGATACGTGGAGGCGCTGCCGCTGCTTCGACGGTTTCATTTGTCAATTCTACCATCACGGCTTGCGGCACAGGTGGACAAGGCGCTATTGTATATTCCAGCGGCGGCATTACATTGAATGTAATCAACAGTACCATTAAAGATAATCCGGTAAGCGGTATAATGTGTTGGGAACAGGGAACTCCTACATTGAATATTTACAATAGTATTATAGAAAACAATGCAGGCACCAATATGAATGATGTACGGTTTAGCGACAAAACCGAAAACGAAGCTACAATCAATATCAACAATTCTTTGATAGGTAATCCATTATGGAGAAATATAGCTACTGCCCCCTACACCAAGCCCGCTGAATACACGGTCGGTACGCTTTTCGAAGCATTGGATGAGGCAAGCATCAGTTTCAAACCGTCAGCAGGCTCTCTGGCTCTCAATTACGGCGATGCTCAATACTTAACCGCATTGAATATCAATTACGACCAGTTGGGACATGAACGCTTGTTTGAAAATGACCAATGCGATGCGGGCGCCATCGAAGCGATAAAAAACATCCGGTTTACCGGTACCGGTGCATGGTCGGAAGCGGCTCGCTGGAATACCGGCGCAGTTCCCGCTGCTGCGGATGTAGTAAGCATTGACGGCGATGCAACGATTGACAGCAATGTGGAAATTGCCGTCGCAATCATTAATGAAGGAAAATCCCTTTCTGTTGCCGCGGGCAATCAATTTACCGTGAGCGACTCTTTGGCGATTGACGGGGTACTGAATCTGCAATCCGACGCCGCTGCTGCGGCAACGATTCTTACCGCAAAAGTAGGTGGAAACGGTACGGCAAATGTAGAACAATACCTTTCTACCGAAAACGGCAGAACATGGTATTATCTGGCAAGTCCTGTTAGCGGCGCAACCAGCGAATTGTTCGGCGAGGAAGATAAAGTCGGTCATTACGACGAAGCAACCACTTCGTGGACAGCTCCATACGAAACTCCAACCACTCTTACGGCAGGCAAAGGGTATCTCGTGCAACTTGCCGCCGACGTCGAAAATCCGGTTTATACATTCAGCGGAACCTTGAACAGCGGAGACATAGCTATTCCCGTAACCCGCACCGGTACGGAAAACGCCAAGCGCGGTTTCAACCTGGTAGGCAATCCCTATCCGAGTTATCTCGACTGGAATGCAGTGGAAAGTGAAAACGTACAAAGCACCCTTTGGACGCGCACATTCGAAACAGGCAATATGGTTTTCAAAACCTACAATGCCGATGCACAGATAGGCGTTGACGACGAAACCACCGCTCACATTGCGCCTTTGCAGGCATTTTGGGTAAAAGTTCCGGCAGATAAAGCCGATGTTGCCGATTTGACGCTCCTCTTTACCGACGCTCTGCGTTTGCACAAAGCCGACGGCGCCGCCGCTCTGCGCGCATCGGAAGCGGAAGACCGTCCGCTTATCCGTTTACAGATAAGCAACGGCACGGTAAGCGACAAAGCCCTTATCCTTTTCGACGAAAACGCACAGAACGGTTTTGATTCTTACGACTCGGAAAAAATGAGCAACGACAATCCCGTCCTCCCTGAAATTTATACAACAGTAGATGAAGAACAACTGGCGATTAACAGTTTCAGTGCGGTTTCCGGCGACTTGGAAATTCCTGTTGGGATAAGCATTGGAACGGCAGGCACATACAGTATTTCGGCAAGCCAAATCAGCCGAATCGACGAATTGCCGGTAGTATTGAGAGACCATGCGACGAATGCCGAATTTGACCTCAAAACCAACGGAAGTTACGAATTTACAAGCGAGGTTGCCGATAATGATGCTGCACGCTTTACGCTCGCCTTTACCACACGTACCGGCATTGAAAATGTTTCCGGCTTCGGGTTTACGGTTTCAGGCGCGAATGGAAACATAACGATTAAGCTGTCGGGACTTGGAAATCAGACGGATTTGAAAGCCGGAATCTTCGATGTAACCGGACGTAAATTGCACGAAGAAACGCTCAATCGTTCGTCGTCTATCATCAATCGCTCATTCAATGCGGGTGTTTATTTAGTGAAAATAGGAAATAAAACCGCCAAAGTGGCAGTGAAATAATAAATCAATATTCAAATAATAAGCGATGTTACGCAAGGCACAAAAAGTCTTGCGTAACATCAAATAATAAGTTTAATTTAAAAACAAATCAAAATGAAAAAAGTATTTTTTACCATTCTTCTTTTGGGAAGCATTTTATCTGCTTCTGCCAATGATGTGTATGTTTCCGCAACAGGAAGCGATACGAACGACGGAACTTCCGCCGTTGCGGCTTTCGCCACCTTTGGAAAAGCCCTGACCGCTGTTGAAGACGGCGGAACCGTTCATGTTTCGGGCTTTTTGTATGCCTGCGACGACGAGGCAAACCCGCTGCCCGCCGATGACTTCAACAAATCGGGGTACCCTGTCACGAAAAGCGTTACCGTACAGGGCGCAAACAAAACTGCCGACGGTTTTATCGGTTTCAACGAAGCAACTTATAATGCCTCACGCTTTTTTTCCGTAAATAACGGCGGTACTCTGACATTGAAAAACCTCACACTGAAGGACGGCGTTGGCACCAATAAAGGCGGCGCCGTTCATGTAAACGGAGGTGCACTGATTGCCGAAAATGTGATATTTGAAGCTTGCACAGCCGAAGGTGATAACCAACCCTCAGGCGGCGCCATTCATGTGGACAGGACCACATACGTCGGCTTCAAAAGTTGCCTGTTCAAAGGAAACTCGACAGCAAAAGGCGGCGCGTTTTATATTCAGGACACCGGAAATCCGAATGTTGAACTCCGTTTCGAGGCCTGTTCGTTTGTGGGCAACCGGTCGACGCAGGGCGGAGCCAGTTGCGGTGGTTTGTTCTTCCGCCTGATGGCAGAAAACTTGACCATCAACATTATCAACTCAACATTTTCCGGTAATAGTAATGCAGGAAACGGTGGAACAATTTACGTTTATGGCGCCCAGGCTTCCAATCAATTCAATATTGTGAATACTACGGTTGTAGATAATATCGGACGTTCGGGCGGCGGTAGTGGTGCAGGTATCAATGTGGAACTTCAGAGCGACGAAGCCCGCAAACCGATTATCCATATTCAAAACTCAATTATAGAAGGCAATGCCAGCGGCGATGCTACAACTGCTGAAGACTTGGTATATGGCTACGCGCCTACCGTAGATAAACTGCAAGTCAGCAATTCCTTTATCGGCAAAGTGTATGTAGCCGGAGCACAGGAGATACCGACCGACTGTTATGCCGAAACGCTGTATTGGGACTATATGACCCGCGCTTTCGACCGCTCTGAAGTGTTGTCGGGCATTGACGCCTTCGATAGCAACTACAATGTGTATCCGCTCATGACCGGCGCTACGGCGCTCAACTACGGCAAAGCATCTTTCTTGCAGGAAATCGGCATCACCACCGACCAACTCGGTAGCACCCGCACGTTTGCCGACGGTAAATGCAGTGCCGGAGCGACGGAAGGAATCGGTTTACCGACAGGAATCCGCACGCTGAAACTCGCCGAAAAAATCAACCTGTATCAATCGGGCGATAACCTGCACGTCAGCGCTGCCGGACAGGATGCACTGACGGTAGAATTGATTTCAATCAGCGGTCAAATCGTAACTAAGCAATCGGGCGCGGGCGAAATCAATCTCCCGGTTAATCACCTGAAAGGCGTCTATGTGGCAAAAATTTCCGTTGCAGGCGACGTTTACACAAAAAAATTAATTGTTAAATAAGGAACCTGCCCTATTTTTCACAGCCTTTCGACAGGTTTGAAAGCCCTGTCGAAAGGCTAAAATCATAAACAGATGAAAAAGTATTTATTTATTCTCATGCTTTTGAGCGGTTTTTTCGCGGGAAGCTGCGGTGATGATACCCCCGTAATTCCTGAGCCTGAACCCGAACCGCCGGTAGTTACGCCGCCGGATAATCCCGTCAATCCGAATGAAGTGGTCTATGACGAAACAGGCTGCCTTTATACCTCGTACAACAAGCTGGTGATGTGCGGCTATCAGGGCTGGTTCTCCTGTTCGGGCGACCCGACGGGGATGGGTTGGGTGCATTATCCGCACGAGGGCGCTTTACGGCCCGGTTCAATCAACATCGACTTCTGGCCCGACATGACCGAATACGAAAAAAAATATGTCGCACCCAACTTTAAGTATGCCGACGACTCGCAGGCGTATCTTTTCAGCAGCGGGGATTATTCGACGGTAGATTTGCACTTCAAATGGATGAAAGACTACGGCATCGACGGTGTTTTTGTGCAGCGTTTTGTGTCGCAAACGACCGGCGGAGCAGCCAAAACCCGCGTAAACATGGTTTTGGAGCATTGCCTGAAAGCGGCTAAAAAATACGAACGCGCCATTGCCATCATGTACGACGGCAGTGCGGGCAGCAATCAGGATTACGACCGCATTACAAGCGACTGGAACGAACTGGTAGAAAAGTACAAGCTTTTCGACAATGTCGAAAACCCGACTTTCCTTCGTCACAACGGCAAGCCGGTCTTCTCGCTGTGGGGCTACGGATTTACCAGCCGCGGCTTCGACCCGCAGATTTTCGACAGCATTTGCGAAAATATTTGTGACTCCGAAAAGAGAAAAGTCAGCATTATGCTGGGCGTTCCCTACAATTGGCGCACCCTCAGCGGCGACTGTGTGGACGATGAACGTTTTCACGAATCGCTCAAAAAATGGGTGGATATCATCATGCCCTGGGGCGTGGGAAGATACGACAATAATAATGTCGCTTCCCGGATTGCCGAAATGGTTCCTGCCGACCTGCAATGGTGCAAAACAAACCAAATAGATTATGTACCAACGGTATCTCCCGGATTCAGTTGGGCGAATATGCACAATAACGAACCACCGGCAACTTATCCCTACGACCAGTGTCCCCGCAACGGCGGCGATTTCTTCTGGACGCAGGTAGTAGCTGCCCGGCAGGCATACAGCCAGGTGAAACCGGCAGCACAGATGCTCTACGTAGCGATGTTCGACGAAATGGACGAAGGTACCTGCATTTTTAAATGCGAAACAGCCAGCCATTTGCCCTTGAACACGCCTCGCCGGTTTGTCGGCTACGAAGACGACAGAGGTTCCGACCATTATTTATGGCTCGCAGGCAAAGCTTCCGAATTGTTTCACGGTGTGGGCGGATTCGGAACCTCGCAGCCGATAAGGAACTGAAATATCAAACGCACGCAGATGACGCAGATTAGACGGATTTTCGCAGATATTTTTATATTACAATAATCAACAGATTACAATCTGCGTTTATCTATTAAATCTGCGTCATCTGTGTGCTAAAACAGCCCCTGCGTAAAATTTTTTGTAATACAAAATAATTTCAATTAACTTGCAGGCGATTATCAAAAAATAAATAAATAACAAATGAACAAATTGCTTTTTACCGTTTTGATTGTATTGTTTGCTTCGGCATGCGGAACAGACAACATCGACCGGACGCTTCAATTTTCAGCCGGACAAACGTTGGCGCTTTACCATTCGGTAAGGGATATGCCCGGACGACTGCCGCGCAGCACGAATGAAAACGGCAAACTCGTTACTTCCGACGATGCCTACTGGTGCAGCGGCTTTACGGCGGGAACCTTATGGTATCTATACGAATATACAGGGTGCGATTCGCTGAAAATCGCCGCCGAAACGCTTACCGGAAGAATTGAACGCCAGCAATATACAACAGACAATCACGATGTCGGCTTTATGATTAATTGCTCTTACGGCAATGGATGGCGTTTGACTGAAAATCCCGGATACAGGGATGTTATCGTCAACGCCGCCCGCTCGCT
>JAISFI010000337.1 GCA_031263685.1 Dysgonamonadaceae bacterium
GGCGGGTTCAAATTGATGAAACCACTCCGGCACAGGTGTTCTGTCGGGAAACATATCATTTGCCCGAACAAAACATACTGCAAATAACCATATTAAAACCAAGAAATTCTTCATATTAAAAATGATATTTATTATATTTATTTAATATTTTCTTTATAATTACTATAAAATCACATTTTTCAATTCATCCGGGGCGTCGGTGTTTTTTATATTCAAGCGTTCCCCTTCTTTTTTCATAATGTCTTCTATCAATGATATATCCAACGAATGCTCCGGAATGAACAAGTGTGAATTCATATATTTGGCTATCGAATAATAGAGTTGGCGGGCAACGGGTCTTGTTTCCCAATCAGATGTAATATCTGCACTGCAAACCAATATTTTCCCCTTTCCGACATTGGTTTCAAACAATATTCCCAGCTTCCGGTTGATAAACCATGTGTCGACAGGTTGTATTACAGGCTGGAAGTTGGCAGGAAAGCTGTTTAACTCCATGATTTGCCCATTACAGATAAGTTCCCACCATTGCAAACCCGTATAGAAATCGGTGGGGAAATCTTTGAATACGGGATGAAAGTCATTGATTAACGTGCCTTCGGTGTGCGGCGGGCGCATTTTGAACCAGGAAGTGTTCCATGACGAAGGTGTCATGTGCTGAATCACGTCTTTTCCCTGTTCCACTTTCCCGGCAAGCAGCAATAAAACTTTTCCGCCTTTGGAGAGTATTTCTTTCGTTTTTTCATCCACTGTATCGGTAACATGCACATCGTCCATTCCGGGTATTTGTAAATGGGCGGGATAGACCCATACATCCCAGTTATTCGTTACGTCCGGATTATCGAAATATACTTCCAAATTGAATTTTTGGGCTTTGGTAACGAACTGTAACGGAATTTCGATTGTTCCCAATTTTTGGCAATTACCTGTCTGCAAATTCTTCGCAGGCAGTTTCCCTTTTACGGATATGCCGCCGGTTGCATCTTTCAATTCCCAATGTGTAATAACGTTTGAAAACGGCTTCTCCCCGAAATGCGAAACTTCAATATGCGCTTTCAATGTTTCGTTGTTCTCGAAGACGAATTTATCCATTCGCGAAAGCAATACGGTTGGAGCGCAGAATCGGCGGAACTCCTCGCCATTGATGTAGCCTTTTTCTTCCCAAAACGCATTAAGCAATCCGACGATGGCCGAACCCTGTCCGGGGAAATCGTTCAATCCCAGCAGTTGAAATCCGGCATAATCAGGGGTGCGGAGTGTTTTTTCTATCTCATGCTTGTAGCAGAGCGCTTGCAGTTTTCCCGATGCTTTCAGGAAACCGGCGCTCAGGTCGCCCATATTCCGCTTTTTCAGGTCGTCGCGAAACATCTCGAAATTGTGCGCCCGCATTACCCCGGTATATTTCCTGATTTCGGTAAAATCGGGGAATACGCACCACTGACCCGTTTCATGCGATACGAGTGGCTGGCGGACGGTATCCATCCGGCTCCGGTAATCGGAATTGGATTCGGGACGTTCTTTCCATGCCAAACCTTTCACACCACCACCCCGCACATGATATTGATTGTGTGGTTGCCAAGCCCAACTGCCGCCGACCGATGCACCTGTGTACACACGACGGGTATCTTTCTCTTTCCAGTAATTCACCCATTTACTGACCCATTCCACCCATCGTCCGCGTGGTTCGTTGCCTATGGCAAACATACAGAACGAAGGGTAATTGCCGTAATACTTTATGATTTTATGCGCTTCTTCCCATAAATAATCATCGACAGGAAACCCGTTGCCTAAAGAAGAACTGTGATTTGGCCATGTCGGGCCTTCGGGTTGCAGGTAAAAACCGGCTAAGTCTGCCGCTTCCATAGCAGCTTCAGGGGGACAGTAAGAATGGAAACGAATATGGTTCAGGCCATAATCACGACATATCCGGAATATCCTCAACCACGAATCAACATCTGTCGGCGGGTAACCTGTCAGTGGGAATACGCAACATTCCAATGTGCCCCGCAACTGCGTTTTCCGTCCGTTAACATAAAACCACCGTCCGTCAATCGTAAACTCACGCATCCCGAAACGGATTTCCTTCACATCCGTTCCGTCGGGAGTTTGGATGGACACTTTCAATTTATATAAGTTCGGGTTAAATTCGTCCCATATCAGAAAATCGTTGCCCATCGGGAGTTCTATTTGCATGTCGGCAGTATTATTCTTTATATTGAATTTGTGCGATACGGCTTCAACATGGTGCTCACGTTCGCTGTTGAAGCTTTCGGCTTCAATGCTTACCGTACCCGGTTTTGTACCCCTTACACTGATATTAACAAAGGCTTTCTTTCCTTTGATATCGGGATATATCTGAATATCTTCCAAATAAGTTTTCGGTTTGGATTGTAATTCAATCCGTCCTGCGATACCGTTCCAGTTGCCCTGTGTATGGTCTGCAATACTGTGTGAATTGACGCCTACATCAATATCTTTAATGCGGTTATCTACACGTATGGTTATCGTGTTATTTCCCGCCCTAAGATAGTTTCCGATATCGAATACATGCGGAACAGAAAGAGTATTTTGTATACCGACTTCCTTGTCATTTATCCAGACTTTGGTTTCCGTATGCGGACGTTCCAGAAACAATGATACGTTTTGTTTTTTCCATTCGGCAGATACATTGACATCCCGCTGATACCACGCTGCTCCCACATAATACTTAACAGGTGTAAGCCAAAACGGTATTTTCAAATTTTCGGGGGTGCGGTATTCAGCTAATCTGGGATTAGAGTAGAATGTACTGTCGTATATCAACCCTGTCCATTTTGTTTCGAGAGTTACTTCGTCCCCTTTCCGGTTTTCCGTCATAGAGCCGGGAAGGGTTACTTTGTCTTTCAGTTTCGTGGCGAACCAATGTTCTTTTTCGCCGACATCGTTCCGGTCAATTTCGAACCGCCATGCACCTTGCAGGTCGATTGTTCTGTTTTGTGCAAATGCAAATACAGCGGAACACAGGAATAAGATAAACAACAAAGACTTTATCATTTCTTTACTACATTAAAAGACATTTTATATTCCGGTATCAACCGCAGGCTTTCCAACTTGAAAAATTGACTCTTACCAGCAAAATCCGGAATCCGTTCCTGTGGAAAATCGGGAAGGAAAGATGCATTGGGATAAAGCGACTTTAAGTAAAAGTAAAGTCCTTTGCCGGCAAGCATTTTCCTGTATCGTTTCAGACTGACGAGCCATGGTTCTCCCTGACAGAAGTGGTCGTTAAGCATCTCTCCTTCATAAAAAATCATTCCCGTATCGCCGGTATAGTCTATTTCCAACACAATGTCGTTCAAGCCTTCGAATGGCAATTCATCCATTTTAAGACGAAAACGGCGGTCGTTTGTATAAAGGAAATGGCTCATCGGGATTTCTTTCGATTGAACAAATTTTTTGTAAACGGCGAAACGTCCGTCTTTTTTTGTCTGGCCAAACAGCGCGGGCAATGTGGCAATTTCAAACTCATTGGATTGGCGATTTAACAGTGTAATTTTGTCGTTTTCCGGCAGAATATCCTGTGCAGAAATCAGTCCGTAACGTTTGCCGTTTATGTTGGCGGTTGTAAAATTCAGCGCGAGCTCGCGTGTGAGCGTAGTAATAAAGATTTTCTTTCCGTTTTTGCCTTTTACTTCAAATGTGGAATTTAATCCCACTGTTTTTGGAAGGATTTTACGCCTGTCTTCAAACAGATATTCCGCCTTTATACCCTCGTGTGCAAAGAAAATGTAATGCGGCGTGCCGTCCTCGTCAATTTTTGAGAGCAGTTGGGCGGTAGCGTATTTCAGGCGTATGCCGTTCAAGTCGAGGTTGAAAGGAAATATCGCGCTCACATCAACAGGTAACGTAAAAGTGTTTTCGGCAGGAATACGCAGTGTTTCGTTTTCCAAATTCAGTATTATGCTCAAACCGGTTTGGTCGTGCCGCACGGCGTGGTCTTGAAAGTTTGTCATAAACACAAAACCGCTGCCGTCTTTTTCCCGCACGGCGTAGCGTAGCGTTTCCGTATCTGACGGCTTTATTTTTTCATAGCCATCGGGCAGAACCACGCGCATCGGAGCAAGCATATCGCTGAATTCGTTGATAAAAGTATTCACAACCCGCAGTGTGCGGTAGGATTCTTTCGGAAAACCGTACTCTCCAATCGGCGAATACCAGTCGTATGACATTTTGGGAACGCCCATCGGCTCTTCGCTCATATAAAATCCACCCGGATTTTTCGGCGTAATTCCACCGTGAAAAACATAGTAACCTATACCGTTCATTCCGCTGCCGAGGCAACGCACAACCAGCGCTTCGCAACCCGCTGCGGGAACACGCGGGCGCTGTGTGTAAATGCTTTGTCCGCCGGGACCCATTTCAGCGGTCATTGACGGATAACGGTTGCCATCGTAGCGCACCGGTGCATAATCGGGATTTGCCTGCACATCTTTGAACAGGTAAAACTGCGAAGGTTTCGGATTGGCAGACCAAAACGGATAAGGATAAGCCGAACCGACCGGAATAGCTTCATTATCAAGAAAAGCGGCATTTCCCCAACCTGTAATGGTGTACCATGGAGCGGTCATGCCTTTGTCGGCCGCCATTTGCTTGAGGGTACGCAGGTGTTCAACGCCCCGTCCGGCATGTGGCGTAAGCACCTTCTGTACGCCCACGCCGTCTAATGAGATTTCTTCGTCATACGAGGCTACGGTGCGTTCTTTGGGTTGTCCGGGGTAAACGGCAATACCCCAGGGCGAAGTGGAATGTTGCAGCTCGTTTTCAATCTGGATACCGATAATATTCCCGCCGTCTTTGAAAAAAAGCCCCTTTAACTGTTGTGAAATTTCGCCGAAAAATCTATCAACGTATTCAAGATAAACGGAATCGTTTGTGCGAACTTGGAATTCGCGTCCGTAAGTCCAGTCGGGAAATCCGCCGTTGCGCATTTCGCTGTGGCAAAACGGACCGATACGGGCGATAAAATGCAAGCCGTGTTTTTGGCAAAGTTCAACAAACTTCCGCAAATTTTTGTCGCCGCTCCAATCAAAAACGCCCTCTTTTTCTTCATGGTAATTCCACATGATATAAGAAGTCAGGACCTTAATCCCGCCTGCTTTGATTTTCATAATTTCCTGTTCCCAATCTTCATTCGGAAAGCGGAAATAATGAAATTCGCCCATTACGGGGATAAAGGGTTTTCCGTCACGCAGTATGTAGTAGCTGTTGAAATCGACGGATTGCCCCTGTGCGTTGGTCCCGCCCAGATTGAGGCGTCCTTCGAGGATTTCCTTTTGGTGGTATCCGGCTACGTCGAGGAGGTATGAGGACGTGTTTTCTTGTGCCTGGACAAACGTGCTGCCCAACGCCATCGCTAATACTAAATATTTTCTTTTCATCTGCTATGTATTGAATTTAATTATGTACTTTTGTTGCTGTAATCAAAAATAAAATTACTCATGACGTCTGTAATAGTTAACGATAATTCCCGCACAGAGTGCAAATTGCCAAGTAATAGCGAAAAATATCCGCGCGTGGCGCTGACAGCTGATGATGAATTTGAACAGGACTGGAATCATGCCATTTCCGGAAATGAATTGGTACGACGTGTTCATCAACATATAGAAGACTTGTATGCACGAGCCGGAAAATGATTTTGATGTTGTTTATCATCCTTTTGTTGTAATACAACTCAACCACCTTATTGATATTCTTTATGCGCAGGGATATTTTGGGTATATGGAACTTGCGAAGCAATACGTTGTTCGTCTGAAGGATTACATTGAACAGAATATCCCGTTTCTCTTGAAAAAACCTGCTCCACCACATTTTACCAAATACGGTAAGTCTATGCAATATGTTACGTATAATCCTAATAAACAAACCACATGGTATATTTTCTTCCAACAGATAGAAAATCGCTACCTTGTTCGTTATATTACCAACAACCATGCAGAAGGGCAATATATCAGATAATCTGTCCTCACGATTGCGGAAAAGCCTGATTCCGTTGATTCTTGCGTAAAACATTTTATTTATTTTTCTAATTTTCTCAATTTAAAATCAAACCATTCATTTTTCAGATAACCGGGACGCTCCATCGTTTCGTTCCAGCGGCGTCCGCGATTGCCGATACGGATAAATATAGGGCAACGGCTGCGGTCTATTTCCACATTGTGTATCAGGATGTTTTCCACATTGCCGCCATCGACCGTAGCCAGCGTAATGCCTGTGCTGCAATCGTAACGTCCCCTGTACGATTCCATCCCGTCAGGTATGCCTCCCAAAATCAGGTTGCGTGCGATAATATTGCGGAAATCTCCCTGCGTATCCGTTCCGAATATAAAGGCATTGCAGGTAGAATAAAACGTAGAGTTCTCAATCAGGAAATTCTCGCAGGGCATGGCGCTCGCGCTTTTCAGACACATTGCATCGTCGTGGGAACTGAAAAAACAGTTTCGCACAATCACGTTTTTGCAGCCGTCGGGGTCAAAAGCGTCATTATTGTGATTGGCATGATTGAAAACTTTGACTCCGTCAAAAATCATATCCCGGCAATAAATATAGCTTTGCATCCATGCGGCTGAATTTCGCAAAGTAATATCTTTCAGCACAACATTCTTACACTCAATCATACGGATACCGAACGGACGGCCTTCCAGTTCACCGACTGTTTCCGGTCCCGGAAAGTTTTTGTCCTCTCCACGGAAGTAGATTTCTCCCTTACCGCAGATTCCTACGTTTACGGCATTTTCAGCATAGATAAGAGAAATGCGATAGTGGTGTACTTCGCTCATTACGGTTTTAAAGCTCTCGACTTTGTCCGGGTAATCAGAGAGGCTGGTACTTCCCAATATTTTTGCATTTCCCGTCACTTGAAGCATTACATTCGATTTTAACTCGAAAGAGCCGGTAACATATTCTCCGTCCGAAACCAATACCGTTCCGCCGCCGGCAGCGGAACAGGCATCTATTGCTTTTTGAATTGCTTCCGTATTTATAGTTTGCCCGTCGCCAATCGCACCGTAATCTTTCACGTTAAAAACGGTGGAAGGAACTTTCCATTCTTTGAGATTTTGCGAAAGAGAATCGGCTAACAGCACAAGCCTGTGTTCCAATTCTATTTCCCATGACGTTTGTTCCGC
>JAISFI010000357.1 GCA_031263685.1 Dysgonamonadaceae bacterium
ACGGTCATGTTTTTATCGGCGTCATAGTATGACACAAACTGTTTGTCGCCATGCGTCAGCAAAGCAAAGCCCACCGGAAAAGCAGCCGGAACGGGCGCAATGTCGATAATCTCGGCAATTCTGTACTCCTGCGCCCTGCCGCATAAGGCGATGAATAGTAGTCCTGATAAAAAAAAGTTTTTCATTTGTTTATTTTTTTAGTTGATAAAATTTGATTCCATTTGTTTTGTATCTGTGTGCGAGGGTTCCGCAACATGTTGGGAAGGTTCCGCAACATGTTGAGAAAGTTCCATTAGAACAACAAAAATAATAAAAATCCGCAGACTGTACGGAAAAAACCGTACAATCCGCAGATAAAAAAATTAATAACCCGGATTTTGCCACATAATGGCAGTGTTGTTATAGCGTGTAAGTTCGTCGGAAGGGATTGCAAAAATAGTGCGAAAATCTTCCATGAAATACGTGCCGTTTCCCTGTTGCGGGCTTTTGAAGAATTCATTCATCACTTCTCCGGCTATTCCCCAGCGAAGAAGGTCATACCAGCGAAGACCTTCAAATGCAAATTCTACCGCCCTTTCCTTGATAATGGCATTGCGGAAAGAAGTCTTGTCGGGCAAGTCGGCAGAAGTATACGGCTCCAAACCGGCACGCCTGCGCACACTGTTTAAAATATCCATCGCTTCGCCCCCGCCGGAGTAGCTTTCCTCGTTAAGAACTTCCGCATACATCATCAACACGTCTGTGTAACGCAGGATTGGAATGTTGTTTGCCCAGTCCGAATTTGTTTTGGGAGCATAATTTACATAATGCATATATTTTACAACACGCCATATAGGGTCAACCATACCACTGATGATCATATTGTTCACAACCGCAACTTCTTTCCTGGTATCGCCGGACTCATATTTCTCGACAAAAGAGTCTGCAACAGGCATTGCGGCGGAGGAGCCGAATGCAGGATATTCGTCGGTCTGGACGCCTTCCGGAAACTCTGCCACAAACATACCTTCGCCCAACTGTCCGCCCATAAACTGAATGTCCCATACCCGTTCCGGACCATTATCGCCTGCATCGGTAAAGCAATCAACATAGTCTTCAGCCATAGTGTATTTTCCGGAATTGATAATTGCGCCCAGATAAGTCTTTGCATCGCCGAAACGGTTCTGAAACAGCAACATTCGCGCAAGAATACCGGCTGCGGCATATTTTGTAGCCCGTCCGAGCGAAGTTCCCGACCATGTTTCGGGAAGAAGATCATAAGCATTTTTCAAATCTTCTTCAACAAGAGCAAACGTTTCGGCTTGTGTTGAGCGCGGCGTTGTCATTGTTTCCTCGACCGAAAGAGTTTTTGTTATCAACGGCATCCCGCCGAACGCCCATGACAGATTCCAGTAGGCGTATCCTCTCATCATGTAAGCTTCGCCTTTGATACAGTCTCTCATGGAAGCATCGGTGAAAGTGGCGTCGTCAATCTTATCAAGAATCATGTTACTGCGGTATATCATGACCCAAAACTTTTGCCATAGATCTGTAAGTCCGGGCACCTGGTCTCCGTCCGTAAAATTGCTTATACTCTCAACATACCCCATATTGGCTCTTGTCTCGTCGCCTCTGCCGTTGAGAACTCTAATCCAGCCGTACCAGCCATTGGTAAACAAGTCTTGCTGAGAGGCATAAACCGCTGCGATAGCCGTTTCAAAATCCTGCTGAGTCCGGTAGAAACCGGCGGCGCTGTAATTCGATTCGGGAACAAGGCTCAGGAAATCATCGCATCCCGAGAACCCGAATCCTAACATAAAAATCAAGAAATATTTAATTATACTTTTCATTTTTATTCATTTTTAAAAGGTTATGTTTAATCCAAAAGTATATTTACGGCTCAGCGGATAGGTACTGTAATCTACCCCTTGCTGCGTCGTATTGTTACCACCCGAATTGGTTTCGGGAGTTGCGCCGGGATAGTTGTCAAACGTCTTAACGTTGTCTATTGACATATAAACCCGAATGTCTTTCAGTTTTATCCTGTTCAGCGCCTGCCGGGGCAAGGTATAGGCTAACTGAATGTTTTTAATTCTCAAAAATGTAGCGTCATAAACGCGTAAATCCGTATTATTGGGATTCGACCCCCATGTCGGATTTGGCGTTTTCCCATCCCACGATGTGTCCACATCCTTGTAATAATCAGGTATCGGGTTGCCTCTGCCTCCGTAAAGCGCTGCATAATCAGGTTTATATCCGCGCACCCAACGACTGAAAATATTAATACCTCTCGTACCGCTATCTACCTGTCGCGCCATCAAAAACATCACATCGCCGCCGAACTGCCCCTGCAGCAATATGTTCAGGTCGAAGTTTTTCCACGAAAACCTGTTCATAAATCCATACAGTAAATCAGGCAACGGATTACCGTATATTACCATATCTTCGGAATTAATCAAACCGTCGTTATTCTGGTCAACAAGTCTTACATTTCCGGGACGTTGTCCGGACATGATGGTAACACCCGGTTTCGGCGTCTTCATATCTGCTTCGAAATCAGCCTCTGTCAGAATGCCGTCTGTCCGATACATACGGAAATTTGAGATAGGCGACCCTGTCTTAGTGATAAACTCAGCGTCAAAATTAGTGCTGACCAATTGCGTCAGTTCGCCCATATCCAGCACCTTGTTTTTGTTAGCCGATAAATTCAGCGATGTAGTCCATTTGAAAACTCCGTCTAAGTTATGAGTCGTCAAATCCATGTCCCATCCCTTGTTTTGGATTGAACCGAGATTGGTTCTGTATGAAGAAAATCCTGTTGTATAAGGGATCGTAACATTGAAAAGCAGGTGGTCTGTCGTATTGACGTAGTAATCGAACGTTGCCTGTACCCGGTTGTTAAACAGCGACAAATCCAATCCGAGATCGGTTGTTTTTGTGGCTTCCCATTGCAGATTCGGATTCTCAATATTAGACGGAGCCATACCGTTTACAAGCACATTGTTCCACGAGGTCTTAGCGTTTCCGAGTAATGCCATATAGTCATAGTTGCCTATGCGGTCATTACCCGACATACCCCAGGATGCACGCAGTTTTAATAAAGAAAGGAAGTCCGAATCTTTCAGGAACGCCTCTTCGTTGATTTTCCATCCGGCAGAAAAGGACGGGAACCAACCCCATTTCCTGTTGGGGCCAAATCGAGACGAACCATCGTAGCGCAAACTTGCTGTTAGCAGGTATTTCTCTCTGAAATTATACATGGCGCGCCCGAAAAAAGAAGCGGTTCTGTATTCGGTATGAGACGTTTCCGCCCTTGTAGGAGTGGACGCCAGATTAAGCGTTTCAAGCGTTTCATAAGTCCAGCCTGTGGCTCCGGTGACGATCCTGTATCTGAAATTGTCTTCGGCGCTTTGTCCTATCATCAGATTCAGATTGTGGTCGCCTGACAGTTTTTCATACGTCAATGTGTTCTGTAATATCCAGTTGGTATAGGTATCCGAATTGCTGTTTCCGTCGGTTACATAAGTTCCGTAACCTATATTCCCCGGTCTGAAGTAT
Source organism: Dysgonamonadaceae bacterium (assembly GCA_031263685.1). GTDB lineage: Bacteria > Bacteroidota > Bacteroidia > Bacteroidales > Azobacteroidaceae > JAISFI01. Next base: position 3,538 of record JAISFI010000357.1, read on the forward strand.
TCATAATACACCGCATCATAGCCATAACTGTACTGACTGCGGAATTTCAGTCCCTCGACTATATCAACCTCTCCCCATACCGATGCCTGCAAACGTTTTGTTTTAGTATGGTCGGTCGTATATTTAAGACGCTGGATAGAATTAGGATAATTTGTTGCAAGCCCTTGAACATAACCCCAGTCGCGTGTGTTTTTATCCAGTCCCACGATAGGAGGCTGCGAAATAGCATGGTGGACCACCAGTTCCTTTCCCTCAGTATCCCTGTCGTCTCTGTCGGAAAACGATGGAGCCAGGTTCATTCCTACCTTAACTCTTTTTCCGATATTCAGCGAACCGTTCATCCTGAAATTGAAACGGTTGTAATAAGTGTTATAAATAACGCCATCCTGGCTGAAAAAACCTCCCGACAGATAGAGCGTGCTGTTGTCTGTTGAATTGGAAACGGATAACTGATAGTTTTGGATAGCGCCTTTTTGAAATATCGCCTCCTGCCAGTCCACATCCGGCCCGCTTAGCCATGAATCGGGTATCTGCTGAGTTGCCGGTCTCGCGCTCATCGGGTCGCTCATGCTGCCCCCTTCTTCGAGCCAGGATACATTTCTTGCCCATGCGTTGTATGTAATCCATTGTTTCTTATTCATTACATTAAGCGCCTTTTCCGGGTCTTGCCAGCCGTAATAGGAATCCAGACTGACGGTTGTTTTGCCCGCTCCCTGCTTTGTCTCAATCAGGATTACTCCGTTACCGCCGCGCGCTCCGTAAATGGAAGTCGCCGCTGCATCCTTCAAAACCTGAATGGAAGCGACGTCAGACGGGTTAATGTCGCTCATGTTATCACGCGGTACACCGTCAATCACATACAGCGGATTACTGTCGCCATTGATGGTGTTTACGCCGCGGATACGGATGATAGCCTCTGCACCCGGCACACCGCTTGATGTCTGCGTCCTTACGCCTGCCAATTGTCCCTGAAAAGCTTCGCCAATACTTACGAGTGGTCTGTCTTTAATAGATTTGTCATCTATTTTCGAGATGGAACTCGTCAGGTTTTGCTTTCTTACGGAACCGTAACCGATGACTACCACTTCTTCCAAGCTTTGCAAATCGTCCATCATCATCACATCCAATACATCGCCCGAAGCGACGACCTCCTGCGTGATGAAACCGATATACGAAAAAGTGAGCGTGGCGTTCGGGCGGCTCACCTGCAGGAAAAATTTCCCGTCAGCATCGGTAACCGTTCCGTTTGCCGTCACACCTTTTTCGATAACATTCGCGCCGATGACCGGCTCTCCGTTCTGATCAACGACCGTACCGGTAATGCGGACTTTGTCCTGCTGCCATTCAAGCGATTCCTGCGAATCGCGAGCGCTCGCTGTCCATACTCCCATAATCAGGAGAAAAGCAGACAGCGTCATAATATTTACAAGTTTTTTTAGTTTGGCATTTTTCATGCCGTCAATTAATGTGTTTGTCATATTAATATGGTTTTAATTTGTTTTATAGGTATTTCTCACGTTTTAAAGTCGACGCAACCGGGAGACGATACCTGCGTTTTTCGGTCGCTTTGCTGTCATTCATTCATTTTGTCTTTTTCCATAGGCATTCCGTTTTAAATAATTATTCTGTGATATGCACCTCATTTTTTTTACTTTGATTATATAGTGATTAATGATTAACAAATAGTGAGAGCGGATCAGACCGTAGAGGAATAGGATGCTATAAAAAACCGAACGAACAACACTGGGATAGGGCAAGTTTGCTTCCGAATTCCGTGCATCTGTTAGAAAATTAGGAAAATCCCTATGACTTGTTGTATTGGAAAAATATATATCTTGACGCGCGTATACGTTTCGCACGCGATCAATAACGCGCGTAGCGCGTATATACCTATTTAGAGAGAGAGAGAGAGAGAGAGAGAGAGAGAGAGAGTAGTAAATATATTCATAACAAACAAATTAAAAAGCATAAAAATACTTAACGCCTTTCTATTTTCTGTTTCCTGTATGAATAATGAAGTGCTTCTCATCTCTTTTTATTTTTTCAAGAACGGGGCAAAAATATATTATTTTTTTAATTACTGCAAGCAAAAATAAAAAAAAATAACAGCGGAATATAAAATTGCCGGATAGCGCCTTGAGCGAAGGATGAAAGAATGGGGTTCCGTACATGGAATTATTCGGATGGAAATCTTCAATAATTGAAAAATAAGACTTACTTTTGCACAGTTTTTCGGGAAAATCTTATGGAAAGAGTATTAGTGACCGGGGGAGCCGGTTTTATCGGATCGCACCTGTGCGAGCGGCTTATCAAAGAAGGATGTGATGTAATCTGTATGGATAATTACTTCACAGGG
>JAISFI010000029.1 GCA_031263685.1 Dysgonamonadaceae bacterium
CTTTACGCCTCCTTATATACATGGTACATTCGCAGTATGGAAATAAACGGACACGAAGCCATCAAAAGGATGGAAGAGATATCGAAGCTGCCGGGCGGTAGCTTCAACATATCATTCTATCCGTGTAACCTGACAAAGCATGAGGCCTCTGCAGAATTAAAGACATACACCGGTTGCCGCTTCCGTGTTCCGTTACCCCATGATAAATGGGAGATAGATGGTAGTCATTACTTCCTGTTTGAAGATGGCGCCGGCAGTCCAAAAACATGCTATAAGGTACTTATTCGCTTTGTGGCATTCTCATACGATAATTTTAAACCACTTAAAGTAACATGGACAAAGTAGATATTAAACGATTCGGTAACCGTGGCATAGCTTCAGGGCATGGCACGTGCGTCAGTTTTCAAATCTGTTCGGGCGACAGCAGTATTGATTCCGTTATTGATGGAAAGCGGAAGAGCACTGTTGTTACTATGCCGGATATATTTCAGGTTGATGACTATTATGTACTGTCGTTTGGGCCGGACAATAAAGAGCCCAACCGTGTGCGGGACACTATTGGCAAAAATCGGTTACTTCCTGAACTGATAGAGAAGCAAGTGCGTTTCCTGTACGGGCAGGGCTACTACCTGTACAAGCACGAAGTACAGGAAAACAAACCGGTGCGTGTTCCCCTTCCGGTTCCTACCATCACACAGTGGTTGGATAGCTGGCGTGAGAATGGCGTCGGCGATAGCGTGGATATTTACATCAACAAGGCTATTCGTGATTTCTACTACATGGAAGGCGTGTGGAACAAATGGCGAATGACCAAGGCCCGGCGCGTGAACGGCGACAAACCGGTCGCCGGGCTTGAAACGATAAACCCTACACGCTGTCGATTCGGCACACTGTTCCCTGTTGAATCGGGGAACTACGAAAACAGCAGCTTCCAACTTGTCATGGTTGGTGATTGGGGCAACTACAACAAAAAAAAGCTAAAAATATACCCGCGCTTCAATTATGCATTACCCTACGATTTCGGTGTGTCCATATCCTACAACCGCAACCCTTCTTTCGGCGAAGAGGTATATGCCTATAACAAATACTTCAAAGGTATTGAAGAATGGCTGCAAGGCTCCAACCGAACGCCAACCTACATCAATTCCTATTATGAAAATTCGCTGTCAGCAAAGTTGCACGTTATCATCCCTTATGCCTGGGTCGAGAAAAAAAAAGCATGGTTGGACGGCCTGTGCGCTGAGAATGTAGAGCGTAAAGAAGCCGGCAAAGAGCTAATTAAAGTAAACGGAATTAAAATAGGCACCGACTTCAGCGAAGATTTACTCAATAAATATGTCGACAGCGAAATTGAAGTCTTTACACAGTACTTGTCCGGAGCGAAGAATCAGGGGAAAGCCTATTTTTCATACAGTACTGCCGGCGAAGATGGTAAAGAACTCTGCTGGAAAATAGAAGACGTGCCACTAAAATACAAGGAATTCATCACTACGCTTATAGACTACGACAAACGCGCCGATGCTGTGTTATTGTCCTCTAAAGGTGTCGATGCCAGCTTGAGCAATATCAGTAAAGACGGCGTTACCAGCAACTCCGGCGCCAATGTTTACTACAATTATATGGTGTATATCGCCACGCTCTACACGGCAGAATCCGTCGTGCTTGATGCGCTCCAATTTGCCCTGAAGCTAAACTTCCCGAAAGAATACACCGAAGGTGTGCGTATCGGCATTCTTTCCCTCAATAACGTACAGCGCCAGGAAAACATCGCCCCAAGTGACCGTATGAACAATAACGAGACATAACATGAAAACAATCAACGAAGCTTTTCCCAACGGCATTGAGGATATTCAGCACTATGCTCCGGACGTGCCGTCCAATATGAACTTGGAGTCCTTGACTGCAAGTTTCCAAAATGCCTATCTTCGCATTGCTAATGTTATCGGCGGAACATTCCTCGATAGCAGTTTGGCGTTCGAAGCACTCAAAAATATGGCACGGGGCGCGTTGGCGAATTATACCATCTACGAGCAGTCTCCATTCCTATTCAAGGGGCGCGATAAGCACTATCGCTATCAATACGAAGAGATGAAAGAAAAGTATATCACCAATGCATGGTCGTTCATCAATGCACTCATTAATGCCTTAGATGCCGGTAATTCGCCGGAATGGAAACAAAGTGAATGCTACCTCTCCCGGCAGAACTTACTGTTCAGAAATCAAAACGACTTCGACAAATATTACGCCATCGACAAATCGGCCTATTTCTTCTCTAAAATCGTTTTTCTCATCCGGGAAGAATCGCTAAAATACATTCCCAAGCGCATCACCATCCCGAAACTTGATGAAAAGCCCACGCTCGCCGATAAACTTAAATATCGCGTTGCTTATCGCGTCATGGCGCGGGCCGTCATACAATTCGACATCTCCGAACTGCCAAAATCCATCCGCAACGACATTAACCACGAATTTACCAAGTACCCCAATGCCGGCGAAAACAAAAAACAACTGTTTGACTACCTCTCCGGCACTGCCGACAGTTATGGCGATGAACTGGAAATCGAACTCCAAAAGGCACTAAAACCCATTACCGAAAACAGCATCGACAACCCGAACACCGAAACAAAGAAATACTACTTCATGCGATGATCACAATCCACAAAAAATACCGGTATCCCGATCAGTGGGAGGAACTCTCTCCAGAACAATACCTGATGCTCGTCGAGCTATTGCTGGAATTTATGCAGGGGAACATTAGCGCACAGGAAGTGCGCCTGGCCTATTTCATCAATATAGCAAACATTAACTCAAAGGCCATAATAAAGCGCAACCGTGAGCGCTTCAATGAAAATCTGTTCCGTATTACCCGTACCCTGAACTTCATGTTTCGGTACGAATATCCCGACGGATCCCTGGACGAAATCGCGCCGGAGCTCCGCAAGTCACTATCCAAAACACTGCCAAACGACCTCCCCGACCACGTAGAATTGCAGTATGTAAAAAAACTCAAGCGCCAAACATTCCCCGACTTCACATTCGCAAAAAACCTGCTTCCCGAAATCAAAATCAACGGAAAAAAATATCCCGGATACATCTTCGAGTTGCATGAAGAAGTCATTCACACCACCCTTACCGCAGAACAATACGTCAACGCCAATTTATTATATGGCAAATACATCGACACACGCAACCCGTCTTACCTCGACATGCTTGTGGCTACCCTCTATTGCCCAAAAGGAAGCGATGCTGTGTCGTTTGCCGAAACTGCCGCCAAATCAGACAATGTGGACAAACAGGCGGTTTTCATCTGCTTCCAAGCCATACAAACATTTTTGGCGACCCGCACGAAATACGCCATACTCTGGAGCCGGAAACCGGCCGACAAAAACGACAAGCTTTCTCTCGGCTTGTCCGATAGCATCTACTCCCTGTCATCGGCCGGCTATGGCTCGCTCAACGAAGTATCCCAAATGCCGCTCACGGCCTTTTTTGACCTCTTAGTCAAAAACATCATCGATGCCGTGAAAACCTTGCGCGACATGAAACTGAAAAAAGACGAAATCGCTGAAAAAACAGGTCTCTCACTGGATCAAATCAATAAAATAATTTAACCATGGACACCCAAAACATCCTTATTGATATTTTCCGGTACTTTGCCAAATTTATAGGACGCGACGGCGTGCTGCGCAACTTCACGGCCGGTAAGGGCGATGCTTACACGGAGCTAAAAAGCCACTGCCAGGTACTCCCGGAAGCCGGCTCATTCCCCGACATCACTGACTACGTGTTTGGCGTTAACGAATCCAGCGTCGAAAAGCGCATCAACAATATCAAGGGCATATACCTATTTATTGATTATGGCAATTTTCTAACCTCCCGGAACGCCAACAATGTGAAAATAGATGAATTGCACCTGGCCGTAACCGTGGCCAAGCCGCTCAACATTGAAACCGTTGACCTGGCCGCCGAAGTGCTCCTTGCCGATCGCTTGCTGAACATCATCCGCACCATCCGCCGCCGGCTCATCGACGACAAAGACGACAATTTCGTCCGCCGGCTCACTTTCCCCTCCGAAATTACGCCCTGGTACTCTCGTGAGCTCAACAATTCCACCGGATGGACAATGCTCTTTAAACTCACCGGTGTTGATTTATTATAAAAATTTGTATCTTTGCATTGACCTACAAAATAACCAGTGCTCAAGGCATATATGCCCCCAGGGACGCCTGCATGGCAACATGCAGGCTGCATTGGTTATCCATGTGTAGGTCAAAACCCTGGGGGTATTTATGAAAAACCATAAGCAGCTAATCGAAGAAACACCTGAACAACTGGCCGAACGCGAGGAACAGGAACGCCTGCGCAAAGAGCGGCATGAACAAAACATAGCTTTTGCCGCTGAAGCGCTGAATGCCTTTGTAACGCACTACCCCCCGGCCCGGAACATCGACGAGGCTGCCCGCTTCCTTACCACTGCCGAAATCCTCCAAACCATCAACGAAATTTACCCAACGGCCACCATTGATGCTTACGCCCTGAGTGTCTTCCTCAAACAAGCCGGCTACCGGTTCACCCCCATGCACGACCAGTTCAACCCTTCTTTCAAGTGGATGACGAAATAGCAAGGGCTAAGACTTTCGTTTTTCCAAAAAAATGACAAAACATTTGGAGAATGTAACAAAATATGTTACCTTTGTGCTATGATAAATAATTAGCCTGATGAAACGAGTTTTT
>JAISFI010000087.1 GCA_031263685.1 Dysgonamonadaceae bacterium
GATGGCTATTACTTGATAAATTCAAGTTTGGAAGAAACAAGATATCACGGATTCGAAGGCACGGAACTGATTCATTCCGACAGCAACGGCGTAAAGATGTATGCGGACAAGTTCCTGATTGGCGGCGACAGTCAGAATTACGGCTTCTCCCAAAAATCGGGAAGATTTAATTTTTCAAACAGGGTGAAGCTGGATGGAGAAAATACTCTTAAATTGCAGGGAGGTAATAGTTTTATCCGAATTCCCGAACTCCAATATCGGCCCTTAGTAATACAAACTGACGATATATTGGAATTAACAGCCAAAGATACTGAAATTCATTCCAATCATATAGAGTTATTTGATCTCAATGACAGAGGTCACTATTATTTTCGCCTTGGTTCCGACCTTATTCGCGGACATTCCGATGAGATAGCGCTCGACGGCTCGAACAGCCATTTAAGACTGAGAGACGGCAATTTCCTTGTCCGCTCGGATCACAATTCCATCCGGTCAGCGGGTGACACGACAGTTGCCAGCGAAAACGGTACGATCTATCTGGATGCGATGGACGGAAATTTAATCACTTATTCCAACGAACTGTCTCACAAAATAAGGATTGAAGACTTGGACGGAAATACATGGCATAATGATGCCTTTTTAGCATACGCTGCGAAATATAATCACCCCACCAATGGCGGTTATGGCGGTACTTTCGTTACCAGGAACCCGCTTTGGGGAGATGATGTTTTGTGTTCGGATTATTGGACATCTGATAACAGAGAATACAGATGCACGTATCTTTTTGCCGGTGGAAGCAGTTTTATCGATTGTTCTGCCGGTTACACCAATGGGGATTTAGATTATGATGACAGAAACATCTACGGCTCTGATGGTTATAGTTTAATTGAATCAACTCTCGATGAAACAAAATATTTTGGACTTCGAGGAGACTATCTGATTACCGCAGATATTCTGGGAGTACGACTGGAGAATATTCCCGAAACGTCATCCATTGACGCCCTTTACGGCATGGACGCCGACGGCTATCTGCATTCCATATCAATAGCGAACTTAAAAACTTTATTATCAGCATAAATATTTTATTAACATTTTAATTCAGTAGAAAAATGAAATTAGATTTAACAAAAACGACCAACGCTGTCGTTGTAAGCCGCCGTGAAAACGGCCAGGAAATTCAGAGAGAAGCGAAAACTCCCATTTCAAAATTCGTTGCCCAGGCCTTGAAAAATGTGGGTACATTCGCCGAGGCAGAAGCAAACCGGAATTTGCTCAAAAACATCAATGCCGGGAAGCCGTTCGAGGCGACCGAAGTGGAGTTCAGGACGGTCTTTAACGTCTTCAAAAAAACAGACACCGAAACAATGTTGATTTTTGCGGACATGCTGAAGGAACAGAACGAAGATTTTGACATCGTAGCTTACGAAGCAGGTCTTTAACATCCATCGGTCTCCCTGTTCCGACAGGGAGACTTAAAAAAACGGAAAGAATGAAGGTACTCAATCATCACGAATCGGATTTTCTGATCGCCCATTTTCAGGGCATTAGCATCAAGACGTACATAACTTTTGTAGAAGAATATAAAAAAGTTGAAATCGGTCCTGTTCCCGACAATATTACCATTGTTACAATCTGGAACCAGCGGGTCGATTCCCTGCTTACCTCCCAACTGAAAAAAAACGGCATCGGCTTCATCAATGAAGCGGAAATCGGGGGCGAATGGGTCAACACGAAAAAAATAGAATACATCCGCAAGGGACTGGATAAGGTGAAGACGGAATATGTCCTTATACTGGACGCCGGCGATGTCCTGTTAGCCAAAGATTTGACCGGCATTATCGACCGGTTTAAGGATTACGACAGGAAACTGCTGTTCGGAGCAACAAAATCGAACTACCCGAAACTCCTGATTGACAAAATACATGACCGGGATTTCAGGGGCGATTTCTGTTACCTGAATGCCGGAACGGCAATCGGCTATACGGAATATGCAAAGGACTTTTATTCGAGAGCGGCGAATATCCTGGATACTTACTACAAGGTACCGTACAACAGCGAGCAGTTTATCATCCGGCATGCGTTCAAGGACTGCACGGACGAGGTCGATTTCGACTACAATTCAAGCATCTTTCAGACGTTTGGGCAGACGGAAATAAAGTATATAGGAAGCGAGAGGTATATTATTGTATAATAATACATAACAGAAAAGTCATGGAAGAAAAAAGAAAGTACATGGAAGTCATTATGACGGAAGTGGAAGAGCCGGAAACGGAAAATCAACCCGCTGCCGGAACAGAAAACGAAGAAAGTAATGAACACGCAAAGGAAACGGAGTAGCATGGAAGGAGTAAAAAAGTGGATATTCACCCTGGTTGCGTCAATTCCTGGACTCTTTGTCGAGGTACAGTGGCTGGTATTCGTCGTGTTCTTCGGCTTCCTGTTTGACTGCATGACGGCATACGCGCTTAACCGGCGGATGAAAAGGAGAGGCCTTCCGGCAGCGGGAAAGTTTTCATCAAACAAGTTTTTCAAAATGATTGTCCGGTTCGTTGCCTGCGTGGCGGGGATCGTCTTTTGCTACCTCATTGACCGGCATGTCCTCTCGGAGATTCAAACCCTGCATCTGGCGAACTGGCTGACGCTGGTGATTTGCCTTGGAACGGCGATTTCCATCCTGGAAAACATCACGACGGAAAATGACGACCCCCTGGCCGTACTGGTACAGAAATTCCTTGTATCCAAGGCCGAACGGCACATGGAGATAGATATTAACAATGACGGAAAAATAGAAAAAAATGACACCGAGAGAATTTGTCCGGAAGTACCTTCAGAGTTCTATGGACGTTCAGACGAAAGCGGGTATTAATCACCTGTTCATCCTCGCACAGGCAGCGTTGGAATCGGGCTGGGGCGAGAGAGCGCCCGGCAACATGTTTTTTGGCGTAAAAGCCTCAAAGAGTACGCCGGCAGGCAAAAAGCAGCTGCTGATTACTTCGGAGGTATTCAGCGACGCCAGACAGGGGTATCGTTTTCCGGAAGTACTTTCAATCACCCGCCGGGCCGATGGGAAGTACTTATACAGAGTCAAAGACTGGTTCAGAAAGTACGACACGCCGGAAGAGTCATTTTCCGATCATGCCGATTTTTTCTTTGCAAACAAGCGGTATGCGGAAGCGCTCAAAGTGAAGGATGATCCGTACAGGTTTGCGGATGCGATTGCCAAAGCCGGTTATGCAACGGCTACCAATTATGCCGGGACGTTAAAGGCGGTGATTAGGACGATCGAGAAAAATGTATGAAAACGATAAAAAAAGTACCGGTAAGAATTGAATTTGTAGAAGAAATGCCATTCGATACGATTCGGGAAAATGTTTTGTATGTAAACAAAAAGACCTGTCGTATGAGGCATAATTGCTTGTGTGGCTGCGATGGTCTTGTTGATATTCCTCTTTCTTCAATTAACGACAACGGAGAAATCCACAACGGAGAACCCGGACAGTGGCATTTAACCATGAAAGGAGATAAGGCAACAATAACGCCGTCTATTTTAAACATGCCTTGTAATGGGCATTACATAATCACTAATGGAATAGCAAATTTAGTATGAATATGAAACAGACTTTACTCTTTATATTGCTTTTCGCCGCTTTTGCAGCCTGCAATAAAATCGTTTATGTCCCGGTCGAATCCATCCGGACGGAATACCGCGACAGTTACTCGCGCGATTCCGTTTACCTTCTCGATTCTGTTTTTATAAAGGTGAAAGGAGATACGGTTTGGATTGAGAAATACAAATATCTGTAC
>JAISFI010000094.1 GCA_031263685.1 Dysgonamonadaceae bacterium
GGCTTCCGGGCAGAAACCGATGTGGACAGCAAGGCAACGAACGGTGGCGATGGCGACAAACCGACGCCGCTCTATCCCGATGCGCCGCCCGTCGAGTACGGGATGCATTATGTTGCCTGGACTGCCGACGGTGAATGGATCCGGCTGACGGTCGATATTCAGAAGACAGGGCTTTACGATGTTTACCTCTTCTATTCTGCCAACGGACAAAATGCCCGCGCCTCTTTTTCGATCGACGGCGTGGATAAAATCCCCGGAGGAATTGCGTTGCCTACTACCGGTTATTATCACCAGTGGTACGAAACGAAAATAGCACAAATTCAACTGGAAAAAGGAAGGCGGGTCTTGCAATTCAATGAACTTCGCGCCGATGGAACCAATTTCGCGTTCCTGACGTTCAAGTCGGCAAATTGACCCGAAAATAGCTTTTATCTTTAATCTAACATCTAATTTTACAAATTATAAATTTTTTATCAATCACTTTATGTTATTATTTACTTTTAAATTATTAAATCTTATGAAAACAAAAAGTATTTTTTTAGTATTTCTTCTGGCAATATTTGCCGGAACAAACGTGTTTGCCGTTACGCACGGCTCCATTATCAAGAAAAACGCACCGATAGTTGATGAGGCCGCCGGTACTTTTTGGGCAGGCATTAATGCTACGGTTGATTTCAAAGCCGTAACCGTCAACAACACATTGTGGGCTACTTTCACAGGAAAAGGTAATTACAATTTGGCTGGCAATGGCTGGTCATCGCAGGTACAACTTTATACCGGCGCGGCAAAAACGAATGAAATCAGTATTGCATCCGGTGAAACCAACTACATTACGGTGAATCAGGCAACAAAAACGATGATCGTAACGGCCTATCCATTGGCAGCAAACGAAGCTAATTTCAACGGATTCCGCGCTTTGCAGGAAGACAATAACAATTTTGGATGGACCAACATCATGACTTACAATCAAGCGGCTCCAAGTAGCGGACTGGACGATGATACGGAAGCGCCTGTCCTGACTGCCGCCGTAGAAGGAGAGCAAGTCGGAGCTTCGTTGCCCATCACGTGTACAGCCTCCGACGATTCGGGCGATTATTTCTACCTCGTTACCGACGAAGCCAACAATTATGCCTACGCATCCTTTACCGATGCATTTACCATCGGCGGCTTGAAACCGGCAACGGCTTACACGCTCCGCGTAGTTGCCGTTGACTTTTCGGGAAATGAAAGCGAACCGAAAACCATTCAAATTGGTGAAAAGCCCTTTGAAAGCGTTCTTTCCGGTGTTGCTGGAGCGATTGAATTTGAACTGGGCAGTACAGCAACGGAACTTCAGATACGCGCCAAACCGGTAGCCGCCGGCGCCACGTTTAGCAATCTCAACATCCAGGTGGGAGACGAAAATACCGTCTTTTCCGGCACCGATCCACTGCCTTACGATGTCGTATATTTAGACTTTGCAGGTCTTCCTTCCATCACCTATTCTATCAAGAACGCCACCATCTTTACTACGGCGCCTGATGGAATCGTTTATTTGAATTTTACCTATATTCTGGGTCCAAATAATGATCCGGGAGGAGAACAGGCTGACTGGGATGCTTTTTATGCAAAAACAGCTATCTATAGCGTATTAACCGAAGGTACGCGTGCAGGTGAAAAAATCGCGATCAAACTGGGTGACGGCGAAATTGTTCCAACAGCTCTTTCATCCATTAACAGCGAAAAAATGAAGCTTGTACAGGAAGGGCAATCCTGGAATATTCGTTCTCAGGAAGCCATTCAATCCGTTGAGATCTACTCGGTAAGCGGACAAAGGGTATATGCCGGGCAATCGGCTTCCGTGTCGGTTTCCAACTTGCCCCAAGGCGTATATGTCTTGAAGGCGACGGATGTAAAAGGACACCGCGAAGTAATAAAGACGCTGGTGAAATAAATATTTGCTGAAATGAAGAAAAAATATCCGGCAATATTTGCGATCCTTTTCTTTTCTGTCCTGTGCGCTTTTGCGCAGCAGTATGAAATGGAGTTGGACTGGTCGGACGAGTTTGACGGTACCGAACTGGATTTGACCAAATGGTCATACCAGACCGGTACCGGTTCGGACGAAGGCTTGGACAGTTGGGGAAACAACGAACAGCAGTATTATCGTTCGGAAAACGTGTCCGTGCGTGACGGGATGCTGGTCATTACTGCCAAAAGGGAATCTTTCGGCGGAAAAAGGTTTACTTCGGGACGGCTTACGACCCGCGGTCCGAGAGGCAGCAATCCGGGACTGTACAACACCACTTTCGGACGTATCGAAGCGCGTATCAGTCTGCCTCCGATTGTCGGCATGTGGCCCGCCTTCTGGATGTTGCCCCAGGCTTCGCCTTACGGCGGCTGGGCGTCAAGCGGCGAAATAGACATTATGGAAGTCAAGGGACGTTTGCCCGATCGCTATTCCGGTACGATCCATTACGGCAGCGGCTGGCCCAACAACCAATATTCCAGCATCGGCGACAAATGGTATGCCGCAGGTACGGGCAATTGCGAATCATTTCACGATTATGCCATTGAATGGACAGAGACTAAAATCGAATGGTTTCTGGATGGAGTTGCCGTTGGAAACAAGACGAACTGGTATTCGTCCGCAGCGCCTATGCCTGCGCCTTTCGATGTGCCATTCTATCTTTTGTTGAACCTTGC
>JAISFI010000158.1 GCA_031263685.1 Dysgonamonadaceae bacterium
AAAATCACATTAAATACAAATATTTCAAATAGTTTCGATGTCTTTACATATTATTAGGCATCCATAAACCGGGTGCAAAAGTAAACAAAAATTTTATCCGGCAAATATTTTTGAAAAAAGTCGGCAATTCTGTAAAAAAACATACACTATAAAACAATGTTCAGCCACAGTAAATAAGATTCGATCTCCGCCCCGTTTCCTGACATGGTGGTAATGGTTAAACGTTTCTAACGCAGGGTAAAACCGAACACTATATGAAAACTCCAAAAACCTCTTATTTCAAAATTCTATAACGGCAGAAATATAAAAGTTCTTTGATTCGACGAATATTTCGTTTTAGTGATGAAAACTAAACAATATATATAAAGCTTTCAGTCTTAATATACATTATTAATTGTACATTGTTCATTGCTTCACACAGTCTTCCCCACTTTTTTCGTATTTAGAAAAAATCATTTACATTTGCGCCCGAATAAAAAACATATCTGATATGATTATTGAAGAAACTCTGAATTATAAGGTAAAAGACATTACGCTTGCAGAATGGGGACGTAATGAAATAGCAATTGCAGAAAAGGAAATGCCCGGACTGATGAGCATCCGTGAAAAATACTCTGCTGGAAAACCCCTGGCGGGAGCGCGCATAACCGGTTCGCTGCACATGACCATACAAACTGCCGTGCTTATTGAAACTTTAGTCGAACTTGGCGCCGATGTCAGGTGGGCAAGCTGCAATATTTTTTCGACGCAGGATCATGCCGCCGCCGCAATTGCCGAAGCCGGAATACCGGTGTTTGCATGGAAAGGCGAAACTCTTGAAGAATACTGGTGGTGTACGGCTATGGCTCTGTCGTTTCGCGGAGGAAAGGGGCCTAACTTGATTGTTGACGACGGTGGTGATGCAACTCTTTTGATTCACAAGGGATATAAGGCCGAAAAAGATGCTTCGCTTCTCGATGAAGCGCCTTCGAGCAGGGAAGAAAAAGTGATTATCGACCTGCTGAAAAGTATCCTGGCAGACGATAACAAGAAATGGCATCGCACGGTTGCGGAATGGAAAGGCGTGTCGGAAGAAACTACAACGGGAGTGCATCGCCTCTACCAGATGAAGGAACAGGGTGAACTGCTGGTGCCGGCAATCAATGTGAACGATTCGGTTACAAAAAGCAAGTTCGACAATCTGTACGGCTGTCGGGAATCGCTGGCCGACGGCATTAAACGGGCTACGGATGTGATGATTGCAGGAAAAGTCATTGTTGTTTGCGGATACGGGGACGTCGGGAAAGGCTGCGCCCGTTCGATGGCTTCGTATGGCGCTCGCGTAATCGTTACCGAAATCGACCCGGTATGCGCTCTGCAGGCCGCGATGGAAGGATTTGAGGTGAAAACAGTTGAGGACGTTCTGCACGAGGGCAACATTTATGTCACAACCACCGGTAACAGAGACGTTATCACGCTCGAACACATGATGAAGATGAAAGACCAGACTATAGTATGCAATATCGGTCATTTCGACAACGAAATCCAGGTGGAAAAACTCGAAAAGGCTGCTAAAAAGATTAATATCAAGCCACAGGTAGATAAGTTCGTTTTCGACGACGGACATTCCATTTTCCTTCTCGCCGAAGGCCGTCTGGTGAATCTGGGATGCGCCACAGGTCACCCTTCATTCGTGATGAGCAACTCGTTCAGTAACCAGACGCTTGCTCAGCTTGAACTGTGGAATAACGAACTGGCTACGGATGTGTACCGTTTGCCGAAAAAACTGGATGAGGAAGTTGCACGCCTGCATCTTGAACAGCTTGGCGTTCACCTGACCGAACTGACAGATGTTCAGGCTGAATATATCGGCGTCAGCAAAGACGGCCCCTATAAGGCTGACCATTACAGATATTGATTCAATTAACAATGAATAATTAACAATTGCGCAATTCAATTCCTTGTGTTTGAATTTACAGAATTGACGACGCAATACAATGCAGTTGAAATACAGTCGGCGGTTAAAAACCGCCGACTGTATTTTTAAAGCCCAATGTCGTCAATTTAAGGCTTAATGCTGTCGATTAAAGTCCTTCGCTCGGCGTAGTCTGGAGACTACGCTGAGCGAGGGCTAAAATGATTTTGACTATGGCTAAAACTATTTTGTCCATGGCTAAAATCATTTCGGATGTTATGTAAACACGAAGTAATATACAGGTATATCCGAAAAGCGTCATTGTAAGGCGAAGCCTGAAGCAATCCAGCATATTGTTCTTAGCCGGATTGCTTCGCTTACAATGACGAAAATTGAATTTCGCCTTAACGGATTAATTCATTGTTCGAGTTAATTGTGCATATAACAGTTCGGACGGGGCATTACTGCTCCGTCCGGTTTGCTTCCGTGCAGGTCGGGATGCCTGCAATAAACGCACTGTTTAACTAATATACCGTATTTTGGGGATCGAAATTTGCCCAGCCGGCAGTCCAGTTGCTGTTTGAATTTTCCGTCGGGGCGAAGGCTCCGCAGTAGCCGACTTTTTCGAACCATGACGCCACTTTTGTATTTGTCCATACTGCACCTGTTGCCAGGGGACTGCCGGATGCGGGGTACCGGTTGTTGGACAGCTGGATGTCGGCCAGAGAGGCAAACGTCCGGTTGCCGCTGCCGGTTCGCATGATGCAGGATTTGGTAAGGTCTGCCGGTTCGGGGTCGAAGACGGTGTTGTCCGACCAGTACTGCCGGTCCTGGAAGTTCCGGACGTTACCTGCGAAAACAGTGTTTTCAACGCTCAGTTCTCCGCTGCTGGACAGTGTCTGCGAGGCTGTTCCCTCGACAATTATTCCAACGGGGTATGCTGCCGACAGCGAGTTGAAGATGCTCAGCGAAGTGTTACGCCGCAGGTGCAGGCCTGCTTGAAACCGTGCATTTACACTGCTTCCCTTCTCGCCTGCCCGGTCGATGTATCCTCCGGCATCGGCAACAGGCCCGAAGAGACTGACGTTGGCAAAGACGGCGCAGGTGAGTGGCGAGGCGTCGGAACCGGCGGAGTTGTTGTCCGATTCGAAGCCGTTTGAGGCCGACTTGTCTCCGATTTGCGGATTGCGGACGCCCAGGGCAAACTGTATTTTCCCGCCGAATCCGTTGTCCGTGTCGAAATCGTCGTCCCAGCCGTGGTATGCAATCAGGTGTTTTGCGTTCACCGTTCCGCCGAACCATTCGAAGGAATCGTCGCCCGAGTACGACACCTGCACATAGTCAATAACGGTAGCGTCGCCGATGGAGCCGAAGGTAATGCCGTTGATTTCGTTGTCGGTAGAGTACTCTATTCCGGCAAATTCCACTCTCACGTACTTCAGTATTCCGGAGTTGTCGTGCGGGCTGTTTCCGCCGTGTTTCGAGCGTACACCTCCCTCGATAGTCTGTTCGCCGGCATTGTTTGGGGCTTTTCCGAGCAGAATCAGTCCTCCCCAGTCGCCGGGACTGCGCCGTCCGGGTTCCTGATTGGAGGTGAACACTATCGGCCTGTCAATGGAGCCTTCGGCGTTGATTTTCGCTCCGCGCTCGACGATCAGGGTGCCTTTGCTTTCCCTGTCGCCGCGGACAACGACTCCGGGTTCCACGGTCAGGGTTGCTCCTTCGGTGACATATACGAATCCCGTAAGGATGTAGGTGTTGGGA
Organism: Dysgonamonadaceae bacterium; assembly: GCA_031263685.1. Taxonomy (GTDB): domain Bacteria; phylum Bacteroidota; class Bacteroidia; order Bacteroidales; family Azobacteroidaceae; genus JAISFI01. The sequence goes on from JAISFI010000158.1 coordinate 3,659, forward strand.
TAGGTAAGCGTCAGATTGCTTTTGATTTCGAAGGCGCTGGAACCGTCGCCAAGTAATAAAACCTCTCCGGTCGGTTCTTCCACGCCGGATTCACTGTCGTTTTTGCATCCCGTGCAAAGGGGCATTATTGCGCCAAGCAGGAATACAGTTTTTGTTAACTTTGAAATTCTCATTGTTTTATAATTATTATGTATTAAATTTTATAGCTATGCCGACTGAAACGGACTGCCCTGTGCGGTAGCGTTTCACGGTCTGCTGGCGCTTGTGCAGCGCTCCGTCTTTTGTGAATGTGGGGAATTGCCGGAATACGACGTCTCCGGAAAGGATGTCGCGGAGGGAGATGCGTATTTCGAGGCGATTGCCTGCTTTTTTTACAACTGAAAGGTCGAGCAGGTCGCGCGGCATTTCGTATGAATCGGGTATCATGTCGTTGATGTTCTGGTCGGGGACGCCGGATTTGCCAAGTCCGGCAATTCGCTTGCCGATGCGGTTGTAGATCAGCGAGACGTCGAGTCCTGCCTTTTGGGAGACGTAGTATATTCCGGCGTTTATCACGTATGGTGACTGTCCCTGCATTGCGCGTCCAGGTTCCGATACGACTTCGCCCGGATTGAATCGCACGCGGCTTGCTATCAGCGTAATGTTTGCGGTTACGGAGAGGTTGGGCAGGCCGGCGAAGTCGAGCTTCTTGCGTATTTCGAGTTCTATTCCGCGGCTCACTGCTTCGCGGGCGTTTTCGTATGTGTAGCGCAGCGAGCCGCCCATGTCGATGAATGTCCATTCGATGGGGTTGCGGAAGTATTTGCCGAATATGCCAAGGCTGACTGTTTCACCCTGTGCGGGATAGAGTTCGAGGCGCAGGTCAAGGTTGTCGATTTGCGCGGTTTTGAGGTTTTCGTTTCCGGCTATCTCGCTGAACAGGTCGAAGTCGTAATACACGGAGGGCGAGAGTTCGCGGAGTTCGGGACGGTTGAGCGAGCGTCCGCAGGCGGCTCTCAGCTGGCAGCGTTCCGAAAACCGGTAAACCAGATTTACTGACGGAAGCCAGTGGGATTCGCGGATGCTGTTCGTGCCGGTCAGCGGTATGGCGGGGTTCATGGAACGGTCGATGAGAAGCTGCGTATGCCGGTTTTCAAAGCGCACGCCGGCATATGCCGACAGCCGTCCGAGGGGAATTTCGAGGGCGGCGTATCCGGCAAGATGCACTACGGTGGCCGAATAGCTGTCGGCGTTGCGTGTGATTTCGTCAATATACACGCGGTCTGCCCCGAGATATTTGCTGTCGAGCATTTCGCCGAAAGGCAGGCGAAGATAGCTTTGCCGTTCTTCGTATGTGAGATTTGAATATCGGTAAACAAATTCGCGTACCGAATAGCCGCGCTTCCGGTATTCGCCGTGCAGTCCTGCACGGAGTACTGACTGTGCTGACGTGTTGCCGAGAGTGCGTCTGCCGTTCAGCGAGGCGGAAAGGGCGTCGTCGCGAAGGCGGCTGAAATATCTTGAAATATTGTCGTTTTCTGTTTCGACGTGCGGGATGTCCTCCCTGCTTCCGATTCCGGCATAGTTGTTAACGGTGCGGCGGTCGGGTTCGCTTTTTCCGGCATACGAATAACCGGCGTCCCATGTCAGGTTTCCCGAAGGGGAAATGTCGTGGACGCCCGAAAGCTGGCCGCAGTAAACAAGCCGCGATGTGTATTGCATTTCCGTCTGTTCGCGATAGTACATGCTGCTTGCGTCCTTAACGCCTGTGCGTTCCGTCAGACGGTTGCGTCCAAGCACGTTCAGCAGGTTCTTGAAGTCGATGCGGCTGGAGGGGCTTGGAGCGAGCGACCAGTTGTGGATAATCCCCAGTCGGGCGTCGCGGGAAAACTGGCTGTCGGTATAGTCGTCGAGATATACCGCCCGGTCGTCGCGGTAGTCGTATGTATCGTAACGGGCGTTTTTCATTCCCCGTATTCCCTTGAGGGTGTTGCTCCAGGTGATTGAGGTGAGGTTTCCGGCAATCATGCCGCCCGGCGTTTCCATTCGTCGCGCGGCGGTGAGGGACAGCCGCTGGTCGGGCAGGGGCGCGATGTTTTTTATTTTCCAGCTGCTGTTGAATCCGCTCCTTGTCAGCCGGGTGATTTCGCCGGGATCGGTCACGGTGTTAAGATGTGCGGGGAAATCTTTCGACAGTGTCCTTGTTCGACTGTCGAATCCGAGAAAGTCGGTGTTGCTGCCTTCGCCGAGACGGAAGCCGCCGGAATGTGCAACGGTGTTGAATCCGGTGGAATAGCTTGCTTCCAGAGTGTTTCGCTCGGGTACGCTCCGGGATGTTATCCTGACGAAGCCGCCGGAGAAGTCACCCGGAATGTCGGGCGAGGGCGATTTGTATATTATCATGTTGTCAATCTGGCCTGCCGGGACGAGGTCGAAGGGAAAGGCGCGGCTGTCGGGTTCGGTACCCGGCGCTGCCATGCCGTTAATCCATGCGCTGTTGTAGCGCTGCGACAGCCCGCGGACGGTGATGAACCGGTCGTCGATGACTGTGACGCCCGACACGCGGCGGACTGTCTCGGAGGCTGTACGGTCGGAACTTCGGGATATCTGCGCCGCCGATATCCCGCTCGCTACCTGCGGAAGTGTGCGGACTATCTGCATTACGGCGTTTTCGGAAGTGTTTCTCGACTGTGCGCGCACAACGACTGCCTCCATCACGATGTCTTCGCTTTCGATGTATATGTCGATGACGGTGCGCGGCGCCATGACTTCAACTTTCATTTCGACGGCGGCGTATGCGATGGCGGTTGCCGACAGCGTGCAGATTCCACGTTCGATGTTGCCGACAGTATATTGTCCTTCAGCATTGGTTGAAGCGCCAAGGCCTGTTCCCGCAACCGTTACCGTGACGCCTGCAACAGGCTCCAGCGTCCTGGAATCGCGCACGGTTCCCGATATTTCTTCTGCCCTGACTTTGGTGGACAGTACTGATGCCAGAACTTGAATGGCGATGATTACTAATGTTATTTTCAATCTGTTTTGCATAATCTGATGCGTTTTTTTACAGCGCAAAGGTATGGGGCGGTTATTACCAACCGGCTACGGGATGCTTACAGTTGTGTGAATTTTTTTGCGCTCGGACAACGGCGCGGCGTACCTTTGACTGCGCAGGATAAGTTACTCATGTTATGCAATTATAAATCTCGTACATACAGTACAAGCCCAATGTCGTCAAGTTAAGCTATGCTATTGCCTATAAGTCTTAAGGACTTTGAAGTCTTTAAGGACTTTGAAGTCCTTAAGACTTATAGGCAATAGCCCTGAAATGGCATGAAATAACCGGTTTGCACTCTTTCAAGGCTTGGGAGAGGTATATATCGAGTTGTGCCATGTGGGCTTCCAATCCTTTAAAGCCCATAGCAAAATGTCGGAAAAATCAGATGAAAAATATAAACCAAATCATAGAAAATAAATATCCAAACAATAGACAATTACAGTATCAGCAAGTCAAAAAAATCGTATCTTATACTTTCCTATACTTTGCTGTTTTTATCGTGTTCTCTGTTACCACTATGTTACTCGGTAACAAAAAATATTGTTACTCGGTGTGAATGACTACAAAAATCGTGTTTCTTGTCAATTTTATATTATTGTAATATAGCATATTATAATAATAAAGATTAAAAGCCCAAGCGGGGTATTTTAAGCCTCTGGAAAGCCTGAAAAACCCCAAAGGGGAAATTATTATATACCGCCCGCGTAATGATAACGGCAATCCGAACAGCACGGCGGAAATACGGTTGCAATGTCAGTGTAAAGGCAGCGTGAATTTCAGTAGCATTTACTTCCTGAATTTGAAAATAGGGGAAACGCTAATCGGACACGGAGAACCGCCACGTAAAGAAATGCTAAAGCCGATACGGGAAAAGAAAAAGGACGGGAGCATAACACTTAAGAAACATCCAAATCCTTTTTATGAAAACAGGACGGACGGATACCTGTTCATCGTAGCCCCTGACATGAAAACGATTGAAATTTTAGTTATTTCCAATGGGAGTGCTTTAATACGCGGGTATGCTGCAATGCTGGCAGACGGGCAACTGGACGAGGCTTTGGAGCAAATGAGGAACGAGGCAAAAACCGGTGTGACGTCTCACGCGCGCGCGTATAGTAACCTGTAAATGTTACCAAATTTTGGTAACAATATTTCATTAAAGAATGTGTAATTATGTTTGATACAGTAAATTTCTGGATAGACAGAGCAGAATTGTCGGGGGTTAGTCCCTTTGACGTTTTGCACTGTCTTTCAGAAATCACAGAACGGCAAAATGATAGAGGTTATAGCTGTACCGGCAAGGCAGGCGACTATACGGTAAATGTCTATGAAACCGGCATATCGTTAAAAGGCAGTTTGGCAAAGAATTACTATGGGGATAATCTGCATACGTTAAGGAGGTGGGAAGTAAAACAGGCTATCGAGCAGCTAAGTGACAACCTGCATATTGATATAGGCACGGCAAAGATTAACCGTTTGGACGTTTCAACTATAATTCAAACCAAACGCCCGCCTTCCGATTATTACGGCTATTTGGGAAGCAAGCCCCATTTTGAGCGGCTACAGTCCACACCCGATACGCTTTACTACAATAACAACCAGAGGCAAATTATCTTTTACGATAAGACCAGAGAGGCGACGGCAACAGGCGTGGAAATACCTGAAATTTTGCAAAACAGCAATCTTTTCAGGTATGAATTAAGATACATAAAACGCCTCAATAAACAGCTTAAAACCGACTTAACAGCTGCAAAGTTGTATGATGTGGAATTTTACCGCTCCGTTATTGGAAGTTGGTATAATGAATTTAAGGCAATACAGAAAATTAAAAAACAAAGTTTTATGATAGATAATATAAACACCGTCAAAGAAGCGGAAACGGCTTTATTTGCCTCTTTGTTGCAGCAGGCAGGGCAAAGTGGCATTGATGAATTTGTGAACGATTTAAAGGCTCAAAAAAGGTTTGGTAGCCGTTCGGATTATACAAAATTGAGAGCCGATTTAAACAAAATGGCTGTTGCCAAAAATGGAAACAAAAGCGACTTGATAAAGGAGCTTGAAACGGCTATTTTTAACATAGCGAGATATGCACGGTAAGACCTTACGCGCGCGCGTATAGTAACCTGTAAATGTTTCCGATTTTGGAAACAATATTTCATTAAAGCAATTGATAACAATGCTTTATCTAAAGTAGAATAGAATAGAATAGATATGGGAAGAAAAAAAGGAGTTAAGAAAACAGGCGGACTATGACTTTGTCAAAAGCCAACATCAAAAAAATATTTTATTGCATCTATTTTTAGTTTTTGACTGACTGTAAAGCAATTAGGCAAAGGTAATAGTATAGCTAAACTTTGATGCTGTGATTGCAATAAAACTTTACACAAAGGTTTTTTACACGGCTGTAAAGCAATTTACCGTATGACGACGATTTTCTGGGTTCAACCGCCGTGCTTAGCACGGTAGTTGAATAATGATAAAAGGGTATTTTGCCCAATTGAAAATAAACCGTACCTTTGACACTTCAAAGCCCGCTAAAATGGCAAAAAAGTCCAAGTCTGTTACCAGCATGTTACTCGCTCTTTTTTAATAGCGGGCTTCTTATTTATTATCAATTGATTACGATGATAGCTAGACTTTAAATCCTTAAATTGACGCCGTACGGCGTCTAATTTGTATAACCTCGTGCAAGCGGAGCGCAGCTCGGGGTATAAATGCTTCCTCTATATCGAAACTGCGTAGCAGTTCAACTCCTTGCGGAGTTGTGTTGTAGAGACGTGATGCATCACGTCTCTACCCCGAGCTGCGCTTCGCTTGCACGGAGTTATCAATTTTATACGCCGTACGGCGTATCTTTGCGACAATGAATCAATGCACAAAAACGCCTCGCTCGGCGTAGTCTCCAGACCAATGTCATCAAGTTAAGGAATAAGTGGATATAAATTAATAAGATAATGAAGTAATGAGGTTGGTGAATTTCAATTATTAATACTGCTACTGAGGTTGTTTAGTTAGGGAAATAAGGTTGAAATGAGGTTTATTCCCTCGTTTTCTAATTGCGATTTCAACCTCATTTTCACCTAATTTAAATAACACAACAACCTAAGTAGCAATGAATCAGGATTATATTTCCTTGACCTCATTACCTCATTCTCTTAAATTGACGATATTGGGCGTTGCCCTATGCCGTCAATTTAAGGGCTGAAAGTCCGATAATCAATAGCATAGGGCAACGCCCTATGAACGGAACACATCACATTTACCAAGCCCCAACGGGGTGTAATCAAATGAAACAAACCTGATTACGCTCCATTGGGGCTTGATGGTGAGGGCGCATTTTCTACACAGGGCGTTGCCCTGTGCTATTGATATCGCTCTTTCAGAGCTTTTTACGGCTTAAATTGACGACATTGATCTCCAGACTACGTCGTGTTAAAAGCAAGGCTCTGCCTTGCAAAGCCCAAAAACAAACGTAAAGACGTGGCGCGCCACGTCTTTACTTGCAGTACGCCTCATGTTAAATGTTTTGTATTCGGCGCTCATTTTATTTTCTTTATTCTATTTCTGAATTTTGCAAGGCTAGAGCCTTGCTTTTAACACGACGTAGTCTGGAGACTACGCCGAGCGAAGGCGACTTCAATAGCTTTGAAGTCGTCCCCAACGCCATT
>JAISFI010000191.1 GCA_031263685.1 Dysgonamonadaceae bacterium
TGATACCTCGCTACGCACCTGTTCCGCATGGACTTGATGAAAACAATATCATCGGTGACGGTGCGGGACAGGTACAGCCCGACTGTATATTGCTGTCGCATATCCTTGAATTGGGACACAATGGAGTAGAAAATTCGCGCTGGCCATTGGATATGGCACTGGAACGTGCATCAAAAATCAACTGCGAAAAAACGTATGTGCCGTTTTGGGGCGAAAAACTGATTTGGAAAGACGGAAAATTAAACTAAAAAACGTTCAAGAAACTATTTATAAATTTATAATTCATTTTGTTATGAGAAAAGTAAACATCATTTTTTTGTTATTTATGCTGGTTGGCATAAATGTAAATGCAGACGATTATGTATGGTCGTCTATTCAATTGCAATCAGGAGAATTATCCGGTTATGCAAAAACATCCAATCCGGTCTTTTCACCGGATGGAAGTACGATGTACGTTCCTACTTCTTCACCCAATGGCCACCTGTTTGCTATTGATGTAGCCACAGGCGATATTCAATGGGTGTTTGAAATTGATGAATTAACGTATGGTGGCGGAGCGTTGGTTGGTAACGACGGAACAATCTATCAGGGGTCGGATGCAGCTATTTATGCTATCAATCCGAACGGTACGCAAAAATGGAAAATAACAACAGACGGATCAGGTGCATTGGCACGTGTACGTGCTTTTCCCGCCCTATCAGCCAACGGTACACTCTATTGCCTGTCCAATTCAACGTTTTATGCCATCAACGTCTCATCGGGCGATGAAATCTGGGCGAAACCATTGCCAAATGAATCTACTATTGGAAGCGCAGTACTTATTGACGGAGACGGTGTTATTTATGTGGGTACGAACAAAGGCATGTTTGCTTACGCTTCCGATGGCAATACCAAATGGAGTAATACGGATGCGTTATTGAATGTTACCGAAAGCGGATCAATGGCAATCGACGGCAACACCCTCTATGCCGCATTAAAAGGAACGGCTGGAGTAGCCGCAATCAACACTGCCGACGGTACATTAAAATGGAACGCAGAAGCAACAGGAGACGCCTATTTCCCGATTGTGGACAAAAACGGCGTGGTTTATTTCGTCGAAAAGCATGCTTCGGCAAATGTGTATGCCATTAATCCCGACGGTACGCAAAAATGGTTAAAAAATATTGGCGGCTCATTGAACTATGGCGGTCTTGTATTGGACGAAAACGGTATCATTTATGGCGGTACACAAGGTAAAGTGGAGGGTAATTATAAGCGCTATGCGATCAACACTGCTTCCGGCGAGTTTGTGTTTAACGATGACAACGAACAGCAAATCATGGCAGCTTTTACCATTGGCCTCGACAAGCGTTTATATTTCGGCACGATAGGTACATCAACAACCGAAGGCGGTTTAATTCAGGCTTTAAATATCAATGCCGGACTTGAAACCGGATCATGGAGCATTCGCGGAGGTAATTTGCAAGGCACAAACTGTGTTACAAAAAAAGAGACCGCAATATCCAGCGTGCAACAAACCGTTTCGTATGAAATAAAAGTGAAAAACAACTCATTGGAAATGAAAGCAAGTGTGCAGGGAACGTTGTCCGTATTTGACTTGACCGGTAAAGTCCTTTTCAACAAAACGGTAGAAGCCGGAAGCAATCGCACCGTTTCCGTACTTCCCCATTCGGTTTATCTGGTAAAATTCAATAATGAAGTTGCCAAAGTAATTATTCGTTAATATTATATCAGAAAATGAAAAAGACAATTATAACAGGGTTCTTTCTGCTTTCAATCATTTCATTTGCTTTCTCGCAAAGCAGAGTGGATACCTTGTTGGAAAAATTACATAATCCGGGCAGCAATTATGTCTTCGTTACAGCCCATCGGGGTGACTGGCGTTATGCGCCGGAAAACTCTTTACCTGCCATCGAAAATGCCATCCGGATGGGAGTTGACATTGTCGAACTGGACGTACAACGTACCAAAGACGGACAATTCATCCTGATGCACGATGCCACACTTGACCGTACAACAACCGGAACGGGAGACATTGCCGACTGGACGTTGGATTCCATTCAAACACTCAGGCTTAAAAATGGTTGTGCCATCAAGACAAAAGAAAAAGTTCCGACACTGGAAGAAGCTCTGTTGCTGATAAAAGGACGGATTTTAGTTAATCTGGATAAAGCCGACCGTTATTTTGATGAGGTTTACGCGTTGCTGGAAAAGACCGGAACAACGAAGCAAGTCATCATGAAAGGAGGTCAATCGGTAGAAGAAGTAAAAAAACAATTCGACAAATACCTGAATAAGGTCATTTACATGCCTATTGTAAATTTGGATCAGGAAAATGCGGAAAAGCAAATACAATCTTTTCTGAAAGAGTTAAAACCCGTTGCCTTTGAGCTTTTGTTTGTTAACGACAATCATCCTTTGCCCAAACAAATGAAAACACAATTGACAGGAAAATCATTGATTTGGTACAATACGCTATGGGATACGATGGCGGGCGGTCATGACGACGATATGTCGCTGGAAAATCCCGATGCGGGCTATGGTTATCTGATTGATACATTGGGGGCGAGAATGATTCAAACAGACCGTCCGGCGTATTTATTGGAATATTTGAAAAAGAGAGGATTACATAATTAGACTGTTTAATTAATTTAATGAAATTAAAATTATGAAACGATTAATTTTAGAAAAACGAATAAAATTTCTCGTCATTTTACTGCTGGCGGGGATGAGCGCTTTTGCGCAAGATGATATAGATGATCTAGACAACTTCAATTCGTATGAAGTTGAAGGAAAATTATCCTTAGCAAAGATTTTTGCTCCACAGGCAGATCTTAGTGGTGGTATCATAGGAACTATAGGTGTGGATGATTTTGACGATAATAATAACTTTTTTGATCCGATGATTGATATAGTTGTTCTTGATAAAAAAACAAATACAATCATTTATGAAATTTATCTGGATAGCACATCGACTACAGAAAAAAGTAAATATTGGGAATATTATGCTCCGGAATTAGGAGAAAGTGCGATCTTTTATCCGTATAAATGGAATAGTAATGACATTAAATTATCGGCTATTGGAATTAACAAATTCCATCAAAGAGAATTTGATGATAATCAGCCGTATCCATTTATCAAAGACTCCATAGATGTAATAGTAAGGATTTTTGAGTATAATGCAAAACTTTCTCAACTAAAAATTCCAGGAATGGAAACTATAGGAGGGTATTCTATACCAAATTCCGGATCCCTGTCTCTTTTAAGTGAGCTTGGAGATTGGTTGAGTGAGAGAAATTGTTCTAAAAATTCAGAGAAGAATAAATGTCCTTGCATGGTTTGGAATAAGATGCGATCGCCAGATACAACAAAAGAAGCAGATTTGATTATAGCTGCTCATCGCGGAATTTGGGGTGGAGAATTAGGGGATGGAGCTCCGGAAAATTCTAAAAGAGCAATAAAAAATGTAAAACAAGAAGGGCTAAATCTTGTCGAAATGGATGTTATGGCGTCAAAAGAGGGTTTTATAGTTCTAAGTCATGATTATATTTTACAACGATTGTCAAATTATGGCGGAGGAGAAACATATGTGTTTAATCAGAATTATGTTAAGCCTACTCTTTTCAAGGCTTGGGATTGGCTTTGCTATTTGGTTCATGCAACAGTTATTAAAGACATGTTAGGAACATCACCCCCTGATGACATGGAAAGTGCAACGTTAAAAAAACGCAATGGTAGTATAAGTAATGACAAACAAGATAAGTATTTATTGTTTATTGAAGCTTTACATATTCTTAAAAAAAATGATTTGGTTGCATTGATTGATATTAAAGAGCTAATGAAAAATAATGCAGATAATGTTAATAGTGCTTATGACCTTCAGACTGTAGCTGGGCAACAAAAAATGAAAGAAAGTTGGCTTAATATATGTAAAGAATGCTTTATGATAGCCTCGCGTGAAGGATTGTTGGACTATATTGCGTTTAAAACACCCTATACCTATGAGGAGGTAACAGGCAATAAAGGACTTTCTAAATCTCAGGCTAAGTATGTGCGATTTATGCCTATGATACAGCGACCCTTTACTATTAATCCACCAAATCAGCCTAATATTAATTTAGGTTGGGATTTAAATCGAGCACTTGCCTTGGTTGATTCATGGGCATCGAAGTTACCGGATAATGTTATAGCAATTGAAACGAATTTTAATTTATTAACGGATGTTTATTTGCAAACCATTAATCATAAAGGGCAATCGTATGTGAATTTGTTGCATTATGTTTCTTCAAAAGGGTTTCGTCCCGGCATATTTTCTGAAGATCCCACAGGAGCAAGAGGCGTTGCAGACCGTTGGGGAAAGTGGCATCTACCAGATTCTAATACTAAAAATGTACGGGGTAACCATTTAACTTTGATGAGTGTACCATATTTTAATACGGCAGTAATAACAAGTGACAGGCCGGATATTTGGAAACAAATATCGAATAATTATTCAACATTGCGCTCATCTGAAACAGATGAGTATGAAGAATTGAGATTAACAAACGTGGATAATCCGGAATTAGCCGAAAACACAAAGATTAATATAAATTATCTGTCGGATTTTATATTCATTAATGGACTAAACAAAAATGATATAGGAAGTGACATCATGCTATACAATTTACAGGGAGGTTTAATTTATAAAGATAAAATCCAATCAGAACCTCAAATGGTATTGTCACAGAATTTACAGTTGGGAGTTTATCTGTTAAAAATATCCGGGAACAGACAAGCATCAATAAAATTAATTATAAATAAATAAAACATCATGGAAGCAAACTCACGCAAACTTCATTATAAGAGGAAGATTTTCGTCTTTACTCTCGTATTTTTACTGTTACTGAGTAGAAATTTATTGGCTCAGCAAGTAAGAGGACCATTCACTTATTCTCCGTCACCTGCTCTTGTTCAGAGCATTTGGAGTCTAAATTCTGATACTGCAAATTATACGCAAATTAAAATGAGTGATATTCCTCCATTTAGTGGAGACGGTCTTATGGTTGGATTTGATTTCATTATGGAAAGTGGTATAATAAATAAGGGAAGAAGTCTTGTCCGTTTTTTTGATAAAAGTATTACTTCTTATCCAATAATTAACATCATCTACTCAAATAATTCACTTATTATTAGAAGAAGATATAGAGCCAATAATGATTATTATGACTATAAATTGTATGATCGAATGTTTGAAAATTATCAACAGACCTGTACGATAAATATCTATATGACTGCGAATTTTATCTTCATAACAACGAAAGAAATTGGATCAAGTTACTTTTATTTGTCTCCTGTGCTTTTCGGTATAAATCTTCCAAAACATGATATTATGGGTAAATATCTTTCTCGCAGTAGCGAAGCGGTTATATTAATAGGAAATGCAGATAATTTGAAAAAACCATTAAACATGAAATTATATTCTTTTGATGCCTCCGCATTGCGAGATGATATTTTAAATAATTTTGTAAGTCATTAATAAACTAAAAAAGTCCAATAAAACAGACTGATTTCATAAGAATTAATCTAAAAACATGGTAATAAATTTCAAAAACAAAGTAAAATGAAAAAAGTAAAGATTTTAACAGTAATTACATTTGTATTGCAAATATTTTATATGAATGTTTTTTTATGATACATTTAGAATGAGTTGCAGAATAATTTCTCATCTGCTCAATAAAAAAAACAAATAACAATTCAACTAATAATTAATAAAGTTTTAACGATTTAATAATAAACAATATGAAAAAGATTAGATTTTTTATGGTAATGACATTTGTAATGCAAATGTTTTGTGGAAACATATTGGGCCAAGAAACAACAATATCATCTCATAAATTTGAATTATGGGATTTTGATGGATTTGGAATGAATGGTTCTTCTTTTAATGATGAGGTTTATATTGGTGCTTTGCAGCCTAATAATGGTGCTTTAGAACTGCGTGCTAATTCTCAAACGCCTATTTTTTTCTCTTTGGGAGAGGCGAATGGACTTCAAATGAAACAGGGACGAAATAATGATTTTACATTATTTTTTCCAATAACCAATAAATCAAGTCGTATACTGGCTAGTAATGGAGGGAGTTTTTCTTTTGCAACAGGAGGGAGAGGTCAATCTGATGATGATATAGATTTTCATATAGATTCATATGGAAAGATTGGCATAGGAACACTTTTACCTTCTGAAAAATTAACTGTTACTGGAAATATATTAATAGATAATGGGGGAAATTTAATTGGTTCTGCAAATTTGGGGCTTAAAACAATGGGAGACAATTCTATTTCTTTTAATATAGCTGAATTTAATGGTCTTGAAATGAAAAAAGGAGCCAATAGCGATTTCACCCTATACTTTCCTAATTCAGATAAAAATAATACCAGATGGAATCGCATTATAGCTAAAAATCAATTATCTTTCAATACAGGAAATAGAGGTATTAATAATAATGATAACGTTTCGGACATGTTTATTGATTACTCAGGAAATGTTGGAATAGGTACAACTTCCCCCAGTGAAAAGTTAACAGTTGATGGAAATTTAAAATTGCAGAACAATGGAAAATTATTTATTCAAACGAATATCAATGAAATAGATACTCTTCTTCTTAACTATTATTCCGCATTTGTCGCAGGAGGTATTCTCTCCGAAGACTACGCTATTGCTCCCAAATCCGTCTGGGCCGACCACGTATTCAAACCCGGCTACGAATTGCAGAATCTGAATGAAGTAGAAAACTATATCAAAGTCAACAGCCACCTGCCGGACATGCCTTCGGCTGCCGAAGTGCAGGAAAACGTCTATACGCTGCACGACATGAATGTAAAACTCCTCCAAAAAGTCGAAGAACTCACCCTCTATTCCATCGAACAGAACAAAGAGATTGAGCAATTGAAAAAAGTTGTGAGTTCTTACGAAACGCTTTTGGAGAAAGTGAACCGGCTCGAAAGCAAGATAAATCCGTAACGCAGTAAAAGAGTCTATCAAAAAAGTTTTACTGTCATTGCGAGGAGGAACAACGAAGCAATCCATTTTCCGGTATATGGATTGCTTCGCCTGACGGCTCGCAATGACGAAACTCGACAAACACTCATTCAATGATCAAAAACATCCTCTTCGACTTCGGCAACGTATTTCTCGAATGGAATCCCCGCCGGATATTCTCGCAAATCATTCCCGGCAACGAACTGGACAGTTTCATGCAAACCGTCTGGAACGACGAATGGAACAACAACTTGGACAGCGGCATAACCTTCGCAGAAAACGAGGCGATCCTCTCGCAAAAATATCCGCAGCACCGGACATATATCGCTTATTTTCACGCACACTGGTATGATTCACTGGGCGACGAAAACCCGGAAAGCATCGCCCTGCTCGCCGACCTGCAACAGGCCGGATATGCCACCTACGGCCTGAGCAACTGGTCGGCCGAAACGTTTCCCGTGGCAAGAAAAGCCCATCCTTTCTTCGACACCCTGACCGGCATCGTCATTTCCGGCGAGGAACGAACCTGCAAGCCCCACCCGGAAATCTACCGGATACTGATGGAACGCTACCGCCTGTCGCCCGAAGAAAGCGTATTTATCGACGACCGGCAGGAAAATCTGGACGCCGCCCGGCGGCTGGGCATGGAAACCGTCCGCTTTCAATCTGCGGCACAGGTGCGCGAAGCGCTGAAAACAAAATCCGTAGATCTTTGAATCTGTATAAACATGAGTATTAACAATTAAAACAAACAAATCATGAGCAAATTTTTTCATACCATCAAGGTATGTCTGTACAAAAACCTGCTGACCGGCGACCCCGACGACTATGCCGGTCGCACGAAAATGGAGCACGTATATAACGTGCACGACATCAGTCATCTTGCCGAAACCCGCGGCGGTTCCGGCATCGCTGCCGACGAAATGACCCGCTCGGTCAACGCATGGCTCAAGGAAATGGGTTATCAGCTGTGCGACGCCAACGGCGTGAACACCGGTTATTTCACCGCTTCGCTCCACATAAAGGGCGTTTTCAATACGGCCACCGAAGCGTACAATCCCAAGAAACACACGCTGTTGTTTGATTTTCAGCAGGGCAGCCTGTTACGTAAGGAACTGGAAGAAGTGAATGTCGTCGTTGCCGGCGTAGCCGATACCCTTCCGCTTCCGGAAACGCTTATCGACTGCACGACAGGCGTTTTGAACGAAACGCTCACCCTCGGCGGCATCTTCGAAATCAAGGGTTTCAACCTGAAATTCATTCCCGAAGAGGACGATAACGGCATCTTCCTGACCGAAATAACCTCGGAAACCGTCACCAAAGTAGCCATCGTTCCCACAAATACCCAGCAGCATCTCATGGGGCAGGTGCCTGCCGGATTGCCTGCGGGCGATTATACGCTGAGTGTGGCTACGCGGTGGAATTCGACAGGAAAACCGCTTAAATCGCTGAAAACCGGTCAGTTCGTCGGAACGTTGTTACTGAAAGCGCCTGCATCCTGATGATACCTTTACGATAAGAGGGGGTTCTTATCGAGCGATAAGAATACCCTCTTATCGAGGTATAAGAATATCCTCTTATCGAAGTATAAGAACATCCTGCCTCTCGATCGGGTGGCATATGTACTACAGTCGAGTATTGCAAGTGTGAAATTTATCCTGTTATCAGGAATTTGTCTCTCAATTTGTGATTGAAGACCGGTTAATTATAAAATGATTTTATTTTGTTGCACCGGCTATCATAGCCCGACGTGAAACGTCGGGCTACCAAGATGCCATCCGTTCCGGATGCCGTTGCAACAGAGGGAAGCGCGCAGCGCTTATGCGTTTATAGCCGTGTGCGACAGCGCACGGACACGGACTAGCGTATTATTTTCCCATTCATGCGCCGCGTTAGCGGTGCTGCCATATACACGGCACCGCTACGCGGCGCCCATATTCAACGAATTTTCGTATCCGTGCGCTGTCGCACACGGCTATAAATGCGTAAGCGCTACGCGCTTTCCATTGCAACAAATTCACTTGAAATGACTTAATACACTATTATTTTTAATGAAATGAAGAAAATATATTTTATTCTGACACTCATTTTGTGCCATTCACTGACAATGGCGCAACCATCGAAAGTCTCATCGCAACTCTCATCAAAAGTCTCGATCGCCTCCCACCGTGGCGACTGGCGAAATTATGCCGACAATTCCCTCGAAGGTATCGAAAGCTGCATCCGCATGAATATCGATCTCGTAGAGATTGATGTAGCAAAGACCAAAGACGGCCATCTGGTACTGATGCACGACCGAAAAGTAGATCGCACCACCAACGGCAAAGGCTTAGTCAGCGATTTTACGCTGGAAGAAATCAAACAGCTCCGCCTCAAAAACGGTCTGGGACGGGTAACGGACTTTCAAATTCCAACCCTGGAAGAAGTTTTGCAGGCAGTCAAAGACAAAATCATCGTGAACATCGACAAAGGCGACGCATATTTCGATGACGTTTACCGGATACTGGAAACGACGGGCACGATTAATCAGGCCATCATCAAATCGAACAAACCCTACGCCCAACTCCGTGAACACTATGGCGAAAATCTCGACCGGATGACGTTCATGCCCGTCGTCCAACTGAAAAAAGAGACGACAATCGATTCCATCAGCGCCGTTTTAGACAAAAAATATCCGATGTACGAAATCTGTTTTGAGGAAGAAAACAAAGCGCTGCTGCTACAGATAAAAGAAAAACTGCAGGGCGCATCCGTCATCTGGATCAATCCCCTGTGGGATTCGCTCTGCGGCAGCTACAGCGACGACCGCGCCCTGCAAGACCCCGACGGGACTTGGGGCTACCTGATCGACGAACTGGGCGCCGGCATCCTGCAAACCGACCGTCCCGCCCTGATGCTGGAGTACCTGAAAAAACGCAATCTGCATGATTAAGCAATTTATCCGTTTTTTCAGTCCCTCGCCGGAGCAGGCCGGTTTAAGGGAAGATAAAAAGTCTCTGAAACGCCTGCAATGGTCGTTCTTTCTTTCGGCGACGGTTGGTTACGGCCTCTATTATGTTTGCCGCCTCAGTTTGAACATCGTCAAGAAACCGCTGGTCGACAGCGGCATCCTGACGGAAAAAGAATTGGGCATCATCGGCTCCGCGCTGTTCTTTTCGTATGCCATCGGCAAATTCGTCAACGGATTTTTGGCCGATCGGGTAAATATCAAACGCTTCATGGCTACCGGATTGATTATATCTTCTGCCGTCAATATCATATTAGGATTTTCACATTCCTTTTGGGTATTCGTTATTCTCTGGGGCTTGAACGGCTGGGTGCAAAGCATCGGCTCTCCAAGCTGCGTTGTCGGATTGTCCCGCTGGTTTACCGACAGAGAGAGGGGTTCGTATTACGGCTTTTGGAGCGCCAGTCACAACATCGGCGAAGCCCTGACGTTCATCGCCATCGCCTTTGTAGTCAGCATCTCCGGCTGGCGCTGGGGATTTGAAGCGGCAGGGATTGCGGGATTAATCGGCGCCGGCATTGTGCTGATGTTTTATCACGACAGTCCGCAAAGCAAAGGACATATTTCCCTGTTGCCACCCAAAGAACTGGACAAACCGGCAACAAGCGCTCAGCGGGAAGTTTTGAAGAATCCATTCATCTGGCTGTTAGCCCTTTCCAGCGCGTGTATGTACATCAGCCGTTACGCCATCAACAGTTGGGGCATTTTTTTTCTCGAAAACGAAAAGGCCTATACGTCTGTAGAAGCGAGCAGTATCATCGCCGTCTCCTCCGTTTGTGGCATCATCGGGACAGTTTTGTCGGGCTTCCTTTCCGACCGGTTGTTTAAGGGTAACCGCAATGTTCCCGCCCTGATTTTCGGGATATGCAATACGGTTGCGATTGCGCTGTTCGTCTTCGTTCCCAAAGGTTATTTTGCGATTGATATTTTCAGCATGATACTCTTCGGGCTTTCCATAGGTGTTCTCATCTGCTTTTTAGGCGGATTGATGGCGGTCGATATAGCGCCGAAGAAAGCATCTGGAGCGGCACTGGGCGTTGTGGGGATAGCCAGTTACATCGGCGCAGGGGTACAGGATATTCTCAGCGGCAACCTGATTGGCGACAGTAAAACGATGATAGAGGGCGTTGTTGCGTATGATTTTTCCGCTATCCGCTATTTTTGGATAGGGGCGGCGGCATTATCGGTTATCTTATGCGCCGGTATGTCGGTTCGTATAAAAAGAAGATTGTGATGGATGTATTTCAGGAATTACGAATCAGAAATGACTTTGTTGCAACGGCATCACACCAATTAGGTGTAGCTTCCAGACCCATGTTGTCAAGTAAAGCCCCTGCAATCGTGAATACCCCCCGGTGAAGCGAAGCGACCGGGGTATCGGCAAACCCCTCTCTCTACAACCCGAAGGGTTGAACTGCGACATTCAACCCTTCGGGTTGTAGAACATATCTTCGCTGTCCCCCCCCGGTCGCTTCGCTTCACCGGGGGTTATTCATATTCAATCCTGCGGATTGTAAATATCCTCAATCGTTGCAACAAAGTGATCAGGAATTACGAATTACGACGGCTCACCTGCAAAACCCTGTATTTAGGCATAAAGTTTTGCTAATCTGAATAGAAAAAAAGGTATATCAAGAACACCTCTGAGTTCAGCCCTGAACGATTTGATTTTTGAGTTGAAAGATTCCGCCGACGCATTAGAGGATCGGTTCGTATAAAAGTTTACTATTTCTTCGCTGTGTTCATAAAAAGTGGCGGCAATAACGTTAAAGGAATGGAAGCCGGCTTCTTCTACCTTATT
>JAISFI010000231.1 GCA_031263685.1 Dysgonamonadaceae bacterium
GTGCTCATTCCGATAATCCCTCCGGATACATACCATTCCAAGCCCGCAAAATTCCCAGCACATTTGCTGGTACCCAGGATTTCATGTTTCGAGGATCAAACATACTTTCCTCGGCTGCAGAAAACATGCCGGAGGCTCATTCACACTTTCCCCGGCTGAGGAAAACATGCCGGAAGCTTATTCATATTTCCCCCGACTGGGGAACGCCTTACATCCGGTGTAATTTGAACATAAACGGAGATGCCGATAGCCGCAAAGTGGAGGCAAGATTAAAATTATTTTTATATGTTGAAGTATTTTAGAATGTCCCTTATTATGGGATTGATGCTTGCAATGACAAGCATAGGATTTGCTCAGAAAGCAAAAACAGCCGGCGAATTGAAGGCCGAACGTGTACAGCTTGCAAAAGAGTTGAAGTCTAAAGACGCATCGAAACGCGAAGAAAAACTTGGAAAGCTGGTGCAAAAAGCACCTGAAACAACAAGTCTCCAAAGCGTGGACGGTTTGGCGATAACGGCTACGGGCGTGCTTGTGGCGGTAGTGTCTAACAACGAATTTTTCTCTGCTTTTAAGAGAGAAATCAAAGACAGCGGCAACGGCGAAATTGACGTTGTAGCGCACAAAGCCAACCTGAACGATTATCTTGATTTGGCAAAAAGCTTAGCCGTTACAAGTGCACTTATTGCAACAGGTACAGAGCAATTGAAAGACGCTCGAAGTGATGCGAAAAAATTGTCGCCATTGCAGGCGAAACCGGTGTTGAAGTCGGTTAATTATTCAAGCGAGGCGTTGAAGTTGTCGGGCGAAGAGATTGGTCTTCAATTGAAACTGATCAACAACTTGATTGCAACGATTAAATCGTCGAGAAATTTGTAACTTTTGAAGATGAAAAGATTGATTGTAATCTTATCATTATTGCTTGCGAGTGGGCTTTATGCCCACTCACAAGCTGATGGTAAATCCGTTGTGGGCGTTGCCGAATTTACTTCGGAAGTTAATTCGCCCTTTGCTGCTTCTGTGGCGGAAAAAGTGGTTCAAGTCGTCACCAATACTCGCCGCTTTACGGTTGTTGACCGTACAAGTTACGACAAGGTAAAAGAAGAGTTGGAATTTCAAAAAACGGAAGCATTTATCGACAGTAAAAATACGGTAAAACAGGATGTTGCCCTGGCTGCGCAGTATATGATTGTCGGTCATCTGGTAAAAATGAATATCTACACGATGAAAAATGGCGACGGAAGTGTGAACGGCTACAAGGCAAGCGCTGCTTTTACTCTCAAAGTCAATGATGTGGAATCGGGAACAACGACCGAAGCCGAAAGTTTTCAGACCGAAGTCAGTCCTTTGGCACTGTCGAAAGAACAGGCGGTAAATCAGGCGCTGCAATCCATTGAACCGGCTTTGAATGCCTATTTCGTCAAAACGTTTCCGTTAACCACAAAAATCGTCAAAGTATTGACCTCAAAGAAAGATGCTGCGGCAACAGTTTTGATTGCAGGCGGCAGAATCTTTGGCTTTAAAGAGGGCGACAAGCTGATTGTGGAACACGTTGAAATGCTTGACGGCAAACCGTATCCGTCTGAAATCGGCGAGCTGAGAGTTGTGAAAATAGCAGGCGATGACTTCTCGGAATGTAAAGTTGAAAAAGGCGGAAAAGGGATCTTATCGTACTTCAA
Source organism: Dysgonamonadaceae bacterium (assembly GCA_031263685.1). GTDB lineage: Bacteria > Bacteroidota > Bacteroidia > Bacteroidales > Azobacteroidaceae > JAISFI01. Next base: position 1,677 of record JAISFI010000231.1, read on the forward strand.
TGCTGCTGAAAAGTTAAACTGCAAACTTTTAATCAAGTAGAATATGATGACGCAAAGAATTACATTTCAACTTGTATTGCTTTTTGTTTTGCCGGCATGTTTCAACGCTTGTCGCACGGTCTACCCTTCTGCCGAAGTCAATTATTTGTCGGGGACGGAAAATATACTTACCGTGCGGGCTGTTGGCATTGGCCACAACAGGGAAGAAGCAATTCTCAATGCCGAACAGAAAGTTTTTGATGTGCTTTTTTTCAGAGGTTTGCCGGAATCTGCTCAAAAATTGCCCTTGACCGGCAGTAACGAGATTGAGGAAAAAAACAGGCACAAAAAGTATTTCGATGATTTTTACGATGGACAGCGGCACAAAACCTTTATTATGTCGTCAATTCCTGTAAGCGATCCGGCGAAATACCGGAAGGGACAGAAGGTAATTTCCGTTGACGTGAAAGTCAATCTTACGGCTTTGAGGCGTGATTTGGAAACTTTTGGCGTGATCAGAAAATTTGGATACTAATGCAAAAACGATAACAAAAATGAAGAGACTGAAGTATTTATTAGTGGCATTATTATGGACTTCCGTACATTCCGTTTCCGGACAGAATGCAGCCACCAGCAGCGGCGGACAGGTTGTAACCGTTCAGCCGAAAATTATGATTATTCCCTATACCAAAGAGGGCGAAGATTTGCGTACCATTTTGGAGGAGGATGCGAATAAGCGGATTGCAATTGCCAAAATTAAAGAAGGTTTTGACGGCCGCGGGTTTACTACCGTTGATTTTGTTGCCAAACTCAAGGCTGCGAAAGATAACAATATTTTCACGTCTGACAATCAGACTGACATTAAAACGCAAATTATTGAAATGTCGGGCGCCGACGTATATGTGCAGGCCGAAGTGATTGCGGAACGTGGACAGTCGGGCAGTTCGGTAAAACTGATTTTAACGGCCTATGAAATTTAAACGGGAAATTCACTGTCGAATAAAATCGGTGAAAGCGGGAAGTTTTATACCGACGATTTCAACAAACTGGCATCCAAAGCGGTAGAAAGCTGTGTGGATGATTTTCTGAATGTGATGCAGGAAAAATTCACGGATATTGTCAATAACGGCAAATCGGTTATTATAGATATAAGTTTTGCTGCCGAATCGCAATACAAAATGTCATCGGAAGTCGGCAGTGACGGATTGCCGCTATCCGACCAGATCGAACTTTGGATGGAAGAAAACGCTTTCAAAAATAACTACCACATTCAGGGAACGACCGACATGCGAATGATTTTTGACGATGTGCGTATTCCGCTCAAAGACCAGTCAACAGGCAACAACTACAATCCCAACAAGTTCGGTCTGGAAATGTTTAAATTCTTCAGAAACCTGGGAATGAACATTGGCAGAGATATTAAAGGCAACACGATTTACATAACGGTTAAATAAGGAAAGTGCGTGAAAACAAAAAGTTTGGCATCCATAATTGTAGCGATATCCTGTTGCTTAACCATGCAAGCCCAAAACGTGGATGATGTAGGAAAAATTGCCTTGTCGGTAGTAATGCCCGAAGAAATGGAGGGTATAACGGCTTCAGGATTATCCAAACTGGGATCCAAAATCGTTCAGATTACGACAAAATCAGGTTTGTCGGCTTCGGGTTATAACCAAAATTTTGTCATTTATCCGAAATTTACTATTTACGAATCCAGTGTTGTGGAGGGTGGAATGCAAAATATCACGGTCGTAACTGCCGAATTATCGTTGTATATTAAGCAAGTAAGTAACAGTTTGCTCTTTTCTTCCGTCAGCAGACAGTTAAAGGGAAGCGGAAAAACCTCTGAAATGGCTATTTTCAACGCCATTTCTCAAATTCCTGTTTCGGATAAAGATTTTGCTGATTTTATTTCGGAAGGCAAAGAGAAAATCTTGAAGTATTACGAGCAGAGTTGCCATGATATTGAGAGAAAGGCAGATGCTTTTATCAAAATGCAGCAGTACGGGCAGGCATTGGGTTTACTGATGTCTGTTCCCGAAGAAGCTTCGGGATGTTACGGTAAAATACTGAATAAGTCTATTGACACTTACAAAGCGTACCAAAAACAGCAGTGTGCCGAACAGCTTCAGCAGGCAAGAACGCTGATTGCCGGAATGTATTACGATGAAGCATTAGATGTTTTGTCGGAAATAGACCCTTCAACGGAATGTTTTGCGGAAGCGAAAACAATGATTAAATCCATTGAAAGTAAAGTCAGTGCCGAATACAAAAAGCGTTGGGATATGCAGGTTAAAATCTATAATGATGCGGTTGCGCTTGAAAAACAACGGATAAATGCCGTAAAAGAAATAGCCGTTTCGTATTACAGGAGTCAGCCGAAAACAGTAAATTACCTCTATATTGTAAGATAGATATTTTGATGATTCCTGTTTAAATCCAAATATTTGGATTTAAACGGGAAATATAAAAATGTTCATTCTCCCCCAAATTATAGAGAAACAGGTGTCGGTCGCCTGCGGTTTAGTCTGCGATGCGTGAGACGGATTGGATGTTTTTGATTTTGGACAGGGCGATGCACATCTTCTGGATATCTTCGACGTCGTGAACCATCATGTTTATTTTGCCTTCAAACATGCCGTCTTTTGTTTCTATCAGCAGGCGAATGATGTTCACATTGAACCCGGATATGGTTTTGGCAATATCAGTAAGTACGCCTACGCCGTCAATTCCGGTGACATGCAGTGTCGCTTCGAAAGAACTGCTGGTGTGGTTACTCCATACGGTCGACAGGATGCGTTCGCCGAAATTGCTTTTGAGGCGGATGCCTAAAGGACAGGAACGTTTATGTACAATAACGTTGTTATCGTCATTGATGAAGCCGAACACATCGTCGCCCGGAATAGGTTTGCAGCAACTTGCCACTACGTAGTTGCGCCTGAAAAGCTCTTCCCTGAGTTCATAAGGCTTTGTTTTGTCGAATACCGGTTTTTCAGGCTCCGGATAGGTCGGCGTTATGATTCGCGGTTTTTTCTTGCCTACCCCGAATGCTTTTTTTACATATTTCAGAATAACATTTCCGTTTTTCTCTCTCAGTAATTTCCGTATATTCTCCGGAATCGTCACGTCTCCTTTTTCGATTGCATAGTAAAAGTCTTCACGTTTGGAGAAGCCGAAATAGGTAGTCAGTTTGTCGAGGTACGATTGTGTCGGTTCGAGAGCTACTTTACTAAATGCGTCCATCACCTTTTTTTTGCCGGCATTGGCCAGTTCTTTTCTTTCGCGCCGGAGTACGGATTCTATTTTTGTACGGGCTTTTGCCGTAGTGACATAGTTCAGCCATTCGATTTTAGGATGCTGTGATTTGGATGTCAGCACTTCGACCTGGTCTCCGCTTTCGAGTCTGTGGCTCAGGGGCGCCAGATGGTGGTTTATTTTCGCTCCGATGCAGGTGTCGCCGATATTCGTATGCAGGTCGTATGCGAAATCGAGGGCGGTTGCACCTTTAGGCAATGTTTTCAGCTCACCTTTAGGCGTAAAGACAAAAATCTCGGCTGAGAAAAGGTTCATCTTTATCGTATCAAGAAAATCAAGTGTGTTCGGATTGGGGTTTTCGAGAATTTCCGTGATGGTTTGCAGCCACTTGTCGAGTTCCGTATCTTCTTCCACGTTATTTTCCTTATATTTCCAGTGTGCGGCAAATCCTTTTTCGTCGATTTCATCCATGCGTTTGCTGCGTATCTGTATCTCAATCCACTGTCCGTTAGGCCCCATGACGGTGAGGTGAAGGGCTTGATAGCCGTTGGCTTTGGGACGGCTCACCCAGTCGCGGAGGCGATCGGGGCGGGTGCGGTAAATATCTGTTATTGCGGCGTAAATGTCCCAGCACAGGTTTTTTTCATCCACATCGCCCGTCGGCCGGAAGATGATGCGGATGGCGAAAATGTCGTATATATCTTCAAAAGGTACTCCTTTGGTGCTCATTTTGTTCCATATCGAATAGGCGGATTTTACGCGGGCTTTCATTTCGTAGGTCAAATTAAGTTCCTGCAATCGCTGATGTACGGGTCTGGCAAAATTGTCGAACAGGCGCTGGCGCAATTCTTCCGTGTCCTGCAGTTTCTCGTTTATGATCCTGAAATCTTCGGGATGTTCGTATTTGAAACTCAGGTCTTCGAGTTCCGTTTTGATGGCAAACAATCCTAACCGGTGGGCTAACGGCGCATAGATAAACATAGTTTCGCCGGCAATCTTGAACTGCTTATCCGTCCGCATCGAGCCTAACGTCCGCATGTTATGCAGGCGGTCGGCCATTTTTATCAGTATCACGCGTATGTCGCTGCTCATGGTAAGGAGCAGTTTCCTGAAGTTTTCCGCCTGCTTGGAATCTTTGTCGGCGAATATGTCGCCGGATATCTTTGTCAGTCCGTCGACCAGCTGTGCAATTTTGTTATTGAACATATTCGATATGTCCTTGACTTCGTATTCCGTGTCTTCGACGACATCGTGAAGCAGGGCGGCACAGATGGAAGTTGAACCGAGTCCCATTTCCCCGCAGACGATCCGGGCGACGGCAATAGGGTGCATGATATAAGGGTCTCCGTTGCGGCGTTTGACCCCGGCGTGGGCTTGCTTGGCAAAGTTAAACGCTTTGGTTATGCGTTCGACTTTGCGACGATGGTTGGAATTTAGATATTCACACAAAAGAGCTTCAAACTCTGTCTGAACCATCAATTCATATTTCATAAACAGCAGCTCCTGCTCCCTCGTATTTTTTTCGCTCATAAGTTTAGCCTCTTTTTTATCCTTTCGGAATTTTCAGTATTTGGCCGATACGCAATTTCGTGCTTGTTAAGCCGTTGGCGTCCTGTATGTTTTGCACGGACACTCCGGGATACTTTTGAGCAATGGCATAAAGCGAATCGCCGGATTTCACCGTATAGGATATATAGCCCGTATTCGTAACGCTTCTCTGAACAGTGGGCGCGGCGGCGGATGTTCCGGTTTTCGTTGATACCGGCGTTGCCTGTGTTGCCTGTCCGGTATTTCCTGCGGCAAATGTAAGTCCGCCGTTATCAATATAGATATTCAGTTTGCGCCCTTTTACGATGCGCGAGCCTTTTATCCCGTTCCATTTCCGCAGGTTCTGGGCTGTCACCCCGTATAAATTAGCAATCGTGTAGACATTTTCCCCGGTTTGCACCGTATGTGTTATTTTTTCTTTCCGTCGTTCCGGTTCGTCGGCGCTTACCGGGGTGCAGTTGGCCAGCAGTTCATTCATACGGTGCGTGTACAGAGTGTCCTCTCTTTCTATGAAGGCAAACGTTCTGTCAACCGGCAGGCGTAATACCGAAGGACGTGTGTTCCCGGGTACTATTTCCCGTTTATATTGCGGATTATAAAAGCGTATAGTTTCTTTATCCATTCGGAGAATATCAGCTATTTGCTCGAAGTGAAGCGCTCTTTCGACCATAATGGTATCGGTGGCGATGGAAAAGTCGGCGCGAATGGGGCAGATGTTGTGGTCGCAGTGATAAGTCATCACATAAGCGGCTGCGATGAACAAAGGGACGTAAGAGCGTGTTTCGCGCGGCAGGTAAGGAAAGATCTTCCAGAAATCGGTTTGCCCGCCCGCCCGGCGTATCGCTTTATTCACATTCCCGGGGCCGCAATTATAAGCGGCCAGTACGAGATGCCAGTCGCCGTACAGTTCGTACATTTCTTTAAAATAACGGCAGGCAGCATCGGTTGCTTTTTCCGGTTCAAGGCGTTCGTCGATGAGGCTGTTGATCTCCAGACCATAAACCTTGCCCGTAGGCAGCATGAACTGCCACAATCCGCAGGCTCCTACGTGCGATTGCGCGATCGGGTTCAGGGCGCTTTCGACGACGGCCAGATATTTCAGCTCAAGCGGCAGATTGTTTGCATCGAGCTTCTGTTCGATCATCGGGAAATAAAAATCGGCCATCCCCATCATATATCGTACGACGTTGCGCAACTGTCCCGTATACCGGTCGATGCATTTGCGTACGATATCATTATAGGTCATCGGCACGATGCAGGGCATTTTTTTCAGCCTTAACCTGTATACCGAATCGGGGAAATACGGATCCGTGTCTTCGTCTTCGCAAAACTCTTCCGATTTTGAGAAATGCTTGACGTGCCATCCCTCGAGAAGCTTGTGCATATCGGCATCGAGGCTTTCGGGCATCAAACCGATGGTTGAATCATACGGTTGACTGCCGGATATGGTATCCCCGTTTTGTTGCGCTGTCGTTGCGATAAACGGAACAAAAATCAATGATATTAAAATTAAATGCCGTCTTATTTCCATACTGTCTGGTTTTAAAAAGTCATACATACGTTCAGTCCAAACCCTCGTGTGCTGCATACGGTAGTCGGATGGATCTCCGGTGCGACGCGGAAAGATAAATCCGGCGAGATATCGAAATCAAACATTTGTGCATCTACATAAGAGTCTGCAATGCAAATAAGATAAAATGCGACGCTTAATATAATACTTAAATCCCGGTAACGACGGTAAAAGTCTTTACCTGATTTCAACTGATTGTGAAAATTTGTATCTGTCAGATAAGAGGACGGGTCTCTGTTCGGACTGGTAAAGTCTATCCAGTTTTGGCTCCAACTGCCGGGGTCGGCGCTTCCGGGGTCTCTGACGTAATTGGCATAGTCGCTTTTGATATCGAAATAGGCGCGGCTGTAGTCCTGCAGGTTTTTATTGTTCCAGGTGATGGCATAAATAAAACCGACAAGGCCGCCGTAAACGATGGGCAGTTTCCAGTACTGGCGGTTATAGGCCTGTCCGAATCCGGGGAATACGGCCGCAACGAGATAGGCTGTTTTCGGATTCGGTTTGAAGGTTGTAGCGTCTTTAACCGCTATGTCGGGAAGGATGACGGCTATGCTGTCGTCATGAAAGAAAATGGTAGAATCGTTACTTGTTATATCAACGATGCTGTCGTTTGGGAAAAACGCGGAAGTTGTTTCGGGGATTGTATCCTGGGCATGTAGTACGCCGGTAGTGCCCGTGAAAAAGAGGCATACGGTCAATATCATGCGGATATATTTAAAAATTATTCCCTTACACATACCTATTTAATTCGGTCCAACGCATTCATGATAGATGTCAGTTTTTCGTCGGAGTCAAAAGGTATCGTTATTTTACCTTTGCCGTCGGCGTTGTAACTCAACTGTACTTTTGTATCGAAGAATTTGGAGAGATGTTCCTTGAGGATCCTGAATTCTTCGGGCAGTTTATTCCCGTTTGTCTTATTCGTTTTTTTATCCGTATAGGTTCCCGTCTCCCTGACATTCCTTGCTATTTCTTCCACGTTGCGGACGGATAAGCCGTCTTTCAGGATCCGGTCGTTCAGGGCCAGTTGTATTTCCGGGTCTTCAATAGAAAGGAGCGCCCGGGCATGTCCCATGTCGATGTTTTTATTTTTTATACAAACCTGTATTTCGGCAGGCAGCTTCAGCAGGCGCAGATAGTTGGATATGGTGGTGCGTTTCTTCCCGACACGTTCGCTCAACTGCTCCTGTGTCTGCCCGGAATTGTCGAGCAGTTTCTGATAAGCAAGCGCCGTTTCGATCGCACTCAGATCTTCGCGCTGGATGTTTTCGAGCAGGGCCATCTCCATGATATTCTCGTCGGCGGCAGTCTTTATATATGCCGGTATGCGCTCCAGTCCGGCAATCTTCGCTGCCCGGTAACGCCGTTCGCCACATATAATAATGTATTTATCGTCGTCGGTTTCTTTCAGCGTTATCGGCTGTATTACGCCGAAATTGCGTATTGACACGGCGAGTTCTTCGAGCGCATCTTCTTCAAAAACACTTCGCGGCTGATTCGGATTCGGCTCAATCTTACTTAATTCAATTTCGTTAAGCGAAGATGAGCCGTATGTATTCAGTCCGTCGCTTGTCAAAAGCGCTTCCAGCCCGCGCCCTATAGGTTTCCTTTTAGTTGCCATAATCTTTCTTTATAGTCTTACAGTCTTTTCAAATCTTTTTCCAATAATTCTTTCGCAAGCTGCATGTGGTTTATCGATCCTTTGGAATCTACTTCATAGAGGATCGCCGGTTTGCCCGAACCTGCAGCTTCAACTAATTTGATGTTACGCTGTATAACCGTCGTGAAGACCAGATCCTGAAACAAATGTTTAATCTCTTCGTAATACTGGTTTGCCACGCGCAGGCGTGAATCGTACATGGTAATCAGGAAGCCTTCTATTTCGAGCGGAGGGTTCAGCTTGGATTTGATGATTTTAATCGTATTCAGCAATTTGCTGATCCCTTCGAGCGCAAAGTATTCGCACTGGAAAGGAATGATAACGGAATCGGAAGCAGTAAGCGCGTTGACGGTTATCAGCCCTAACGAAGGAGAGCAGTCAATCAGTATGTAATCATATTTTTCCTTCAACGGCAGGAGCAGGCTGCGCAGTATATGTTCGCGTTTGTTAAGGTTCAGCATTTCTATTTCAGCCCCGACCAAATCAATATGCGACGGAAAAATATCAAGGTTACTCATTTCCGACTGTATGATGGCAGCATCGGGACTTACACCGTTTATCAGACTTTCGTAGATTGAATGTTTGAGTGATTTCACGTCTATGCCGAAGCCGGACGAAGCATTAGCCTGCGGGTCGGCGTCGACGACCAGGACCTTTTTCTCGAGTGCAGCCAGCGAAGCCGCAAGATTAATCGTCGTAGTGGTCTTGCCCACTCCTCCTTTTTGATTTGCTAAAGCGATAATTTTACCCATCTATTTTAAATAATTAGTTGTTATTTGCGTAATTGTCAATGTACCGTCGCGTCTCAATTTCTTCCGCACCGACAATTTCCGTCTGCAAAAATAGGCACTTTTTCCGGCGAACTTACCAAACGTGTTGATAACTCGCTAATAATGTTGATAAGTCGCAAACTTCCCTTCATACTTTGTTCATCGCTTTCCAAACCCTATGCGCCTTTTTCGAAACGAAATGAAAGGGGTGAAAAACTACCAAGCGCGATTATCAATAAATTTTCGTATTTTTGCCGGAAAATACCAAGGAATGATGGACAGAGATATTTTACTTCAACGCTTATCGGATATTGAATGGGATGATTTCGAGGTTAAGAGGGCGTCCGGCGAACTTCCGAAAAATGTCTGGGAGACGGTTAGTGCATTTTCCAATACATCCGGGGGATGGCTTGTACTGGGCGTTTCGCAAACCGGAAAAGCATTTGAGATTACAGGTGTTTCCAATCCCGAAAAAATAGAACAGGATTTCGTAACGACCCTGCGTTCACGTAATAAATTCAATGTCTTAATCAATCCCGAATGTCGAAAATACCAAATTGATGGCAAAACAGTTCTGACATTTTACATTCCTTCGGCAGAAGTAAAACCTGTCTATTTTAATTCACTACAAAACACCTTCATCCGTACCGCAAGTGGTGACCAGCGTGCAACCGACTATGAAATAAACACGCTTCTCCGCGAACAGTCATTCGGCATCATGTCGGCAAAGACTGCCGAAGGAACATCGATCGCGTCTTTCAGCAAAGCCTCTTACAAAAGTTTCCGTGATTACTTGAAACAGATGGTACCCGAACTGCCTTACAATGCACTGGATAACGATTAATTTAACCAAAAACTGCGACTGGTAAAAGACGGGAAACTGACATATGGCGGACTGCTGTTTTTAGGCGATAATGTAGCCATACAAGATCATTTCCCCGATTTCAGGGTGGATTATCTGGAAATACCCGCCACTTCGTATGCCGACGCCGAGCCGAGATATACGTTTCGCGTTCAGGAACAGGAAAATCTTTGGGAATACTATTTTGTGCTGTTCCAGCGATTGAGGATATATGTCGACAATCCCCTGTATATCGGCGATATGGGCATCGGACATGAAGATAATCGACAACTGGACGCGCTTCGTGAAGGCTTGATAAACATGATTATCCATTGCGACTATTTCAGTCCGATGAAGCCGCGTATCCGTGTCTTTACCAACCGTATTGAGTTTGAGAATCCGGGCATGCTGCCACGTCCCATAGAGGAATTGATGAAAGAAGATGTGTCGGTTCCACGCAATCCGGTACTGGCTAAATTGTTTCGCATTGCCAAACTTTGTGAAAATGCCGGTTATGGCTTCGATAAAATGCTGGTATGGAAAAAGGAAACGCACAGGGAAGTGCTGTTTGAAACCTCTATCGACAAAACTAAAGTGACGTTTATGCTGAAAGATGGCAAGTTAGACATGTCCGGCAGTGAAACAACAATCGAAAAGCAGCAACAAGAAAACCACAAGAAAACCGAATGAGATAAAAGAATTGATACTTAACTTATTAAATTTGAATCCGGTGCTGTCAACACCAGAAATGGCAGAACAAGTTGGTATTTCATACGCCAGCCTGCGCCATCATCTGGAAAAAATGAGAAGCGAAAATCTTATCAAACGCGAAGGTGCAGATAAAGGCGGGAAATGGGTAATCATAAAATAGGTTCTTTCTTCATTTTCCTGACTTCGACAATGCGTCACTCTAAAAATTCTCCCAGAATTTTTTATCGAACAGGGACTTAATTGACCGATGTCTATCAGTTAGGATCATCGTCTTTGTTATAGTATCTCCGCTGATGGGCAATTTGATCTTCATAGTGGTTATGGTTTTTGCAATATTCAAAACTCTGTCCACACTCAGGTTGATGCTTTTTATCTTTAGTATCCGTTCCAATTCTTTGTATACTTTGCAGGCTACAAAGCAAAGACAAACGTGGGCTTCAATTCGTTTGGGCGTAAAATGGAACATCGGACGCATTTCGAGCGTTCCTT
>JAISFI010000247.1 GCA_031263685.1 Dysgonamonadaceae bacterium
ACCATCAGTATGGCCAGAGCGCTGGAAATTTTGGATGAGTTGGCCGGCATTGATGCCGACTACATTCCCGCTTGTGTTGAATATGTAGACGTATGCTATGCACTGGGTTATTTTAAAAAAGCCATCCCTGTGTATGAGAAGTTTGTTGACTTGCCGGGAATCTCGTCCAAGCATCTCGAAAAGTATGCAACAGTATTGTATTTCTCTCAAGAATACCAAAAATCGCTGGACGAAATCCAAAAAGTACTCCAAACGGATCCAAACAATTTCATCATGAGACGATTGGAGTTTTATAATCATTACGACTTGGGACACACGGAGACAGCATTGGAATTAGGCGCTAAATTCACTGCTTCCAAAGGAGAAAAGGATGAATATATCAAACAGGATTATATCTCTTACGCCAAATTGTTGAACAAAAATAAACAGGGACTTGAAGCGGTTGTCTATTACCGGAAAGCGCTGGAATTAGACTCCACCGAAGTTGAATTATACAAAGAAATCGCATCGGCATACGAGAAAGCAGAAAACTATGTAGAAGCAATTGCTGCTCAACAACAATACATGGAACGGATAGAAGAGCCTAAGGCTTCCGAATATTATTCTTTCGGAAGAACGTACTATCAAGCCGGCACTCAAATGGGAGTCAATGGAGATACGATCGCCCAAAAAGAATACTTGCTTAAAGCCGACAGTTTGTTCGCCATCGTTACGGAGAAAAACAACGACAGTTATCTGGGTTATATCTGGAGAGCCAGATCACTGGCATCTTTAGACCCCGAACTGATAGATGCTTTGGCGAAACCTCTTTACGAACAGACTTTGGAAATCCTGCTCCAGGATGCTGATGTTGATAAACGCAAAAAAGAACTCACGGAATGTTATATGTACCTGGGTAACTATTATTACCTGAACAAAGACAAGGAAAATACCCTCGTAAATTTCAACAAAGTATTGGAGCTTAACCCCACAAATTTAGAAATGAAAAAGGTGGTGGAAGAACTTTATAAATAGCAAGAGGGATTGATTAGTGATTCTATGCATCGCCGAAAAGCCCAGCGTAGCTCGTGAAATTGCATCCATATTGGGTGCGAAGAGTAAAAAGAATGGATACCTGGAAGGAAATGGTTATCAGGTAACGTGGACATTCGGGCATCTTTGTACGCTGAAAGAACCGCATGAATATTATCCGCATTGGAAACGATGGTCGATATCTGAGCTTCCGATGATCCCGCCGCGTTTTGCTATCAAGCTGATCGAAAACGATGGAATTATCAAGCAGTTCAAAGTAATCGAAGAATTGATTGCTCAGGCCGAGATGGTTGTTAACTGCGGAGATGCGGGGCAGGAAGGTGAATTGATTCAGCGCTGGGTGATGCAAAAAGCCATTTGCAAATGCCCGGTGAAAAGGCTCTGGATTTCTTCGCTCACCGAAGAGGCAATTAAAGAAGGTTTTCAGCACCTGCAAGACCAGTCGACATTCAACAAGCTTTACGAAGCAGGACTTTCCCGCGCTATCGGCGACTGGCTGTTAGGTATGAATGCTACCCGTTTGTATACCGTCAAATATGGGCAAAATAAGCAAGTGCTGTCTATTGGCAGGGTACAGACACCGACATTGGCATTGATTGTCAACCGCCAGTTAGAAATTGACCATTTTAAGCCTGAGCAGTATTGGGAATTGAAGACGGTTTACCGGGACACGGTTTTCTCGTCTGTCAAAGGAAAATTTTCATCTCAGGAAGAAGGAAATACTTTGCTGGAAAAAATACAGGCTGCTCTTTTCACAATTACGGATGTTTCGGCAAAAAAAGGCGAAGAAGCCCCTCCACGTTTATTCGATTTGACGTCTTTGCAGGTAGAGTGCAATAAAAAGTTTGCTTTCTCGGCCGAAGAAACCCTGAAATATATCCAGTCGCTGTATGAAAAGAAGGTCACGACCTATCCCCGTGTAGATACTACGTTCTTGAGTGAAGATGTATATCCGAAAGTACCGGCAATCCTACGAGGATTAAGAATGTATGAAGAATATACCGGATGCCTGTTGCAAACAAAGATTGCGAAAACTAAAAAAGTTTTCGACAACTCAAAAGTAACGGATCATCATGCCATCATACCGACAGGCGTTAATCCCGTCAATCTTACAATCGAGGAAAAGAAGGTTTTCGACTTAATCGCCCGTCGCTTCATTGCTGCATTTTATCCCAACTGTAAATTCTCTACGACTACCGTACTCGGAGAGGCTGAAAAAATCGCATTTAAAACTTCCGGCAAACAAATATTAGCGCCCGGATGGCGCGTTCTTTTCTCCAAAGAGAAGATAGCGGAGGAAGAAATTAGTGGTGCGGGTGATGAAAAAAATCATGAAGAGGAAAAAACATTGCCTGCTTTCGACGCAGGAGAAAGCGGCCCTCATGAGCCGTCTTTGTCGGAAAAATGGACGCAACCGCCAAAATATTATACGGAAGCAACTTTGCTGAGAGCAATGGAAACGGCAGGTAAACTGGTGGAAAATGAAGAGTTACGGGATGCGTTGAAAGAAAACGGTATTGGCCGCCCATCTACCCGCGCTTCTATCATCGAAACCCTTTTTAAAAGAAACTATATCCGCAAAGAAAAAAAGAATCTGCACGCTACTGCGACAGGTATTGAGTTGATACGGGTGATTCAAAACGATTTGCTGAAATCGGCAGAACTAACCGGTATCTGGGAAAAGAAACTTCGCCAAATCGAAAAAGGGACTTATGCTGCTCCCGTTTTTATTGAGGAACTGAAACAGATGGTGAGGGAGGTGGTGGAGGAAGGGAGAAGTAAGAAGTAAGAACTAAAAACTAAAAACTAAAAACTAAAAATTGGGCTACATCTGTTTGCCACGCTTCGTCATTGCGAGCGTAGCGAAGCAATCCAGTAAGCGAATATGCTGGATTGCTTCGCTTCGCTCGCAATGACGGAGAGACAGTAGCATCCATTTTTAGTTTTTAATTTCTGGAGGTTACACCTGCGGTGTGATGCCGGCTCACCTGCAAAACCCTGTGTTTATTCTATAGGTCGAAAAATGAAAAAGATTATCTTTGTATCTATGAAAACAGAAAATCCATATGTAAAGTTGTTTCAACTCATTCTTCCGGTG
>JAISFI010000251.1 GCA_031263685.1 Dysgonamonadaceae bacterium
TACCTCTGGAAAGAAGATTATGCCGCCTGTGCGGAATTATGTACGCAAATCATCAGTTCCGGTCAATTCTCTCTGCTACCGGTTAATCGGGAAGAAGCCGAAGCTTTGGACGAAATGGGGGAACCCACCCTGGTGTATTACGCCAACGACGGCGATATATCCGACCTGTTCAACAAAATATATTACCGGGGCAACAGCGTGGAAAGCATCTTCGAACTGCAATTCGGGGAAGACAAAAATAATCCTTTTGTCGGCTGGTTCAGACCGGTACTCGGAGTCCTCCAGGCTAATACAAGCAACATCAATGCCGAATATTTCCCCTCTTCAAGTATCGACCGGAGATGGTCGGATATACGACCGGAAGTTTCCTTCAAACAGAGCGGCGGCACTGTCTGGAAATGGATAGGAACAAGCCAGCAGGGAACCGAATACCGCGATATAAACGCTTCCTTCTGTAACTGGATTTTCTACCGCCTGGCAGATATTATACTGATGAAAGCCGAAGCGCTTACCCAGCAGGCAATTGCAGAAAGCAACAATCAGGAAAAATTACAGGAAGCCGCCGGTTTGCTCCGGCAAATACGCACACGCGCCAATGCGCCCGAATCGACAGACCTGCTGTACAAACAAGATGAAACAAACATCAATGCAAGAACGCTCGAAGAATTTATCCTGAACGAAAGAGCGCGGGAATTTCTTTTCGAGGGCAAACGCTGGTTCGATGTATTGCGCCATGTAAAAAGGGACAATTTCCGCAATAAGGAATACCTGCTCCGGCTGGCGGTGCTGAGCGTATCGCCCGAAAAAATCAGTATTGTGCAGGAAAAATGGTCGAATTATCCGGGCAGCCTCTACATGCCGATTTACTTCGAAGAACTGAATGTTAACAAGAATTTAGTACAAAATGAATTTTACAAATAAAAAATATACCATTATGGAAAATACAAGTTTGCAAAAATCAATCTTCCGCCGCGTTGCCGGCAGGATGATGTGGATAATGGGAATTGTTTTCCTCCTCGTGTCCTGTACAAAGGAACTGGAAGGAGAAGAATACCGGGTGTATGACGATAAAATGATCGACGAAATCATGGAAGAACAAGGCTTACTGTCGTTCCTGTCTGTCGTGGATAAAGCCGGTTACAGGGGAACGATACACGCTTACGGTTTTTATACGCTGTTTGTGCCGACAAACGAAGCGGTGGATGAGTACCTGCAAGCGGCCGGAAAAAACGGTGCGAACGATTTAACCGAAGAAGAAGCGATCGACATCGTCAAGTATCATCTGGTTCGCGATACCATTCCGGTTGCCGGATTTACGGATGGACGTTTGGCCTCGCCCAACTTCATGAACAAGTACCTGACTACCAAAATAGAATCCGACGGCGGTAGAATTTACCGGCGGATTAATCGCCAGGCGCGCATCGTTCCTCCCAACGATCCCGACGATCCTACTCTCACGGACTGGAGAGGGAACAACGGCTACCTGCATGTCGTCGACAAAGTGCTGACGCCTCCCGAAAACAGCATTACCAATGTAGTGCGCGGCTTATCCGACGATTATTCGCTGTTGAAAGAGTTGTACGAGACTTCGGGACTGGCCGATTCGCTGTCCGCAGAGTCAAAAGTATGGTACACCTTTTTTATCCAGGACAATCAGGCTTTCGGCGATAACGGTATTGATTCGAAAGAATCGTTGCTGGCAAAAATCCATGAATTACAGCCCTCTACCGTTAAAACCGACGAAGAATTGATCCGCGATTACATCGGCTACCACACCGTGGTCGATTCCATTATGCCGAAATTCGGAACCGATTTGATGAAAGCCTCCAGCTTGTTTACCCTTACGGCCGAAAAGAAACCCATCCTGTTTGAGCGCGTAGGCGACAAGATTTATCTGAATCGCCTGGTACAGGGGCAACTCAACGAACCGGGAGTGGAACTCGACCGCACAAGCGAATATGCCGATTTGAGTTGCAGCAACGGCGTTGTTCACAAAATACTCGGCGACATCCAGATAAAAGACCGGTCGGCCTATCGCGTTTACTGGGATATTGCCGAACAGCCCGAAATCATGGCGCTGAAAAATTTCCGCAAAGCAGGTTGTAATGTTAATTTCAATGCCGGCGAACTCTCGGAGTTCACCTGGGGAGGGCGGTCGCCGATGGCCATTAACTACTATTGCGGCGGCGTTCCTGCTACGGAAGGTGCATTGGACCCTAAAGCACAATACATTTACGCCGATTTCCTGAGAATTCCCAACTTGTGCGACGCCTATAACAGTTGGGTGGAACTGAAACTGCCGGTATTGATGCCGGGCGATTACAAGGTTTGGCTATGCTGGCGGCGCGAAGCCAACTTAAATTTGAAATTTACTTTCAAACAGGAAGGACAGGACGATCAGGTAATGCCTTATATCTTCAGTTTGGGAGACTATATGCCTAATCCGGAAAACAGTTCCCACGAACAGATGGTATTGGACGGATGGAAGCAATACACCGCCAAAGCGTACAATAGTGTTGCGTGCAGTCATCTGATAGGAACCATCAAAGTAGAATCGGAAGGCCGGCATACCTTGCGCCTTGAACCTACCTGGTGGGAACGGCAGGGACAGTCAACCTCTTTCGACATGATTCAGTTCATCCCGAAAGACGACGACCAGGTATGGCCGATGGTGGCCATGAATGGCGACTGGATAGAGAACGGTACGCCTAACTGGACGATATGGCCCTATGGTACCGAACCGGAACCTGATCCCGAAGTTACGACATCTTCATGGAAACCCAATTTTTAATGTTTATCAAACACATAAAACAACATACGGATGAAATTGAATAGATTATATAGAAACATGATGCTTGCGGCGGCCTTTGTCTGCTTGGGGGCATGTGACCCGTGGCGCGACGATTTGGAATTGAACAAAGCGGATCTGGATAAAGACCTTTATGAAATAGTGATGGAAAATCCAGGCATTTCCATTTTTGTACGGGTTTTGCAGGCAACCGGCTACGACCGGTTTTTGAAAGAAGAGCAAGCGCTTACGGTATTTGCGCCGCAAGACGCCGCCTTACAACAGTTGAGTTTATCGGATACGGCGGCACTGAAGCTTTGGGTGCAAAACTACATCGCTTACCTGTCGTATTATACCGGCGCGGACGGCAATTTCAACCGGAGCGGCGGCGTGGTGGACGGTATCGAAATGATTAACCGGAAAACAATACCGGCTGGCGTTGCCTCCCTGTCGGGAAGCAAGCTTATCACGGCCAACCGTACCTGTAAAAACGGCGTATTGCACATTATCGACAATACGGTCGCCGACCGGAAAAATAT
>JAISFI010000316.1 GCA_031263685.1 Dysgonamonadaceae bacterium
TTCGGAACCTCCAAATAATTCTCGTTAAAAAAATACAAATCTATGTTATTCGTTTCCACAACCATCATGTATACACGTTTAGTTCTAAAACATTTAGTTTTTAAATTTTAGTTTTAAAATGTTTCACCAAATATTTTGTTTTTCAATTTTTTGCATTACTTTTGCGCCAAACTTTTTAAAAGTGAAAAGAGAAAAACGAAAAGTGAAAAGTTTTTATTTATGATAGTTGTGGAAATGAACAGTGTGAGTTTATATTTATTTAACAGAAACAATTTGGAGGTTCCGAATAATTTCGTAACACACACACACACACACACACACACACACACACACACACACACACACACACACACACACACACATCTAAGCTAAGGTGTAAATTCTACTTACGAAGACCGATAAGTGCATCGGAAAAAGAACAAAACTACCATAGGTTTTATTTATTTTTAACAATCAGAACAGTCGTTGTCTGGATTGCTTCAGGCTACGCCTTCGCAATGACGATGCTCTCTACACGTCATTGCGAAGGCGATAGCCTGAAGCAATCCAGCAAATATTACAACAAAGTCATCACAAATCACAACATACATCACTCACAAATCGCAATTTTATGAAATCAAAAAAAGTCCTTTTATTTTTTCTCCTGCTGTTCACCGGTGTTTTCACCACCTTACGCGCGCAGGAAATCGCCTGGACAAGTAGTCCGGTTTATCCGTCATTCACCCCCGCCATTGCCGGCGTACTGTCCGAAGAGGTTAACTTGAACCTCCATTTCCAGATAGTTAACGGTACGCTCACCGACGGCAAGCTGAGATTAGTCTTACCGACAGGACTGAGAATCAACAGCATTGCCCCCACCAGTGGCAGCGCCAGCATCAGCCTGAACACCAGCGGCATTACGTTCCCGGCTACAGGTACCGTCGAGATACCCGTCACCGACATCGCTTACAACAGCGAAGTGCAACTGCAAGCCAAAGTACAGGCCTACGACTGCGCGCAGACCGGAACGAAAACCGTAGAAGTATCCGTCCTCTCCGGCGGGAACGCCATCCCGGACGCCTCGACTGCCGCTACTTTCAAGGCAGCGACCGTAAGCGTTGTCATTCCCAATATCACGGCAACCGTCGCCCCAGGAAACGCCAATCCGCCCGCCTTGACCGATTTCACTCAGTCGCATACCTACGACATTACCCTGAGTGTAACGAATGGCGTAAGCGCCGGAGAGATGAAACTCGAAATCACCAAAACGAAATTCATCACCCTCTCCAACTTCCTCCTGGGTACAAAATCCCTGACGCCTGTTTTCACTGACGACGACAAGGTTACCCTCGAACTGACGACTGAGGATATAGGCGCTACAACGCCCATCAGCGCCGCCAATCCCCAGCATCTGTACTTTACGGCAAAAGCCACCAAAGGCGGTACGCTCGAAATAAAGGGACAAAGCATCTATCCCCTTGCCGGCGGATGCAGTGCCGGCGTAAACCCGAATCTCTTTGTACTGAGCCTTTCCTATCCCTCTTACGATGGAGGCACCGGCGCATTATATAGAAACTCGACGCCGCATGACTATCTAACCGCGCATCCCCGTACAAATGCTTCCATGCCGCTTGCTTTTGATGGAATACATCCAAATTACGTGTATTGTTCCCTGACCAATACCGGTAATATACCCATTACTTCATGTTGGCTTAATTTTTATCCCAACTATCTTACGCCTGTCTATATTTCACAAACAGACAGCATTTACTATAAAATAGGCGATACGGGAGATTTAAAAGCCGTTGACGGAAAGGACTGTACTTATGGGTTTTGGACAAAAACCACCTCGCCTTACTTTATAATAAAAAACGAATTTATTGCCACTCCTACTGCACGTACTGTCCAATTTCCAATACACGACATTCTGCCGGGGAATAATACAAAGATTTATTTCTATATCCCGATGGTTCGCGGCAATATGTTTGATAATTCCGTATGGAAAGAAGATGACCCAAATGGAATATCAAATATGGCCAGCGGCGACGGTTTTTATCCATTTAGTAGAAATATACTAACCCGCATTAACAGCTTGACATGGGACGCCAACGGGAATACGGTACCAGAAACCGGAACTACCTATCTGGAAACTCCGCTTACTGCACCTCTCTTCAGAACTAATGGTGTTAAAAACGACGTTTTCCTCGATGCAGGAGGCACCGGCATCGCTACCTTACCTTTCGATTTTAATTATAGCTCTAATCCTGACCCGACTTATGCCGCCACCTTCCATTTTGAACTTCCTCCCTGGCTGGAACTGGACGGAGACAATGATACCTGGGCAGACGCCATCTCTTTCAAAACCTTATCCATAACCCATCCCACAAATGGAGGAAGTTCATTCAACCGGAGTGGAAATACCTATTCTTTTCTGGTAAAAAAAGAGGTCGGTGATTCTAATACCAGCATTTTATCAATACGTTACCGGGCAAAGCAGAGAGGCGACGGCTCCGGCGATACGTACAATTATGGCCCTGTAAGTACGGTTTCAGCCACCATCCGGTACTGGGTCGACTGGCATAGCGGCTACGGGGTGGAAAAACCCAATTTCCGCCCAATCTTGCCTTATATTGCTAAAGCCACTCAAAGCGTTACCTGTCTGGTAACGGAAGAAGGCATTGATTTGCAAACAATAGATATTAAACGTTTAACAACGGGGTTAAAGGTATCTGCATCAAACGAGCGGACGCCCGACAATGGCGTTGACCCGGCGCCATCCAATGTGATAAATCACAGGATGTATCTGGTCGGCGATGAAGGCGAACTGTCAATAACGGGAAAGATAAGCGACGACGGAAATACGTATAAGAACATGTATTTATTAATCTCTCTTCCAGGCAGTTATATTATCTTTGAAAACGCTTCAATGCATTCCGTAACAGTAGATGGCTTAATATTTTACGCCGAAACAGTATCATCCAGTGGAGCGAATACCGCTATCAAATTCAAATATCCCAATACCGGAACTTTTCCTTCCGGTGAAACCGCTACGGTTAAACTTCGCTTCAAAGGAAATGCAAACTCCGGTGGAGTACCTCTAAATTTGAAAGTAGAAGCCTATATGACAACAGAAGCGAATGATGCCGTCAACCCGCTTTCTCCCGGAAACGCCCGGCATGGAATTGATTATTTAACAGAACAGATAGCTACTCTTCCTGCTGCCGGACCAAACTATTCACCAGGTTCAAGCGCATCCCTGTCTAACAACAATCCGGTGGAGATATTAGCAGGATACTGGTCGAAGGGCGTTCAACAGAGCGTCTACAATTTTCCCAAAGAATACCGTCCTTATCATTCTCCCCAGAGGCTAAGGATAACACTTCCCGAACACTTGACGCCGGCCAAATTAAGAGTTGTGCCAACCGGTGTTGGCGATATCTCAATAACAGGAAACAATCCATTATATGTCGACACGTATTATTCTTTGACCAATAACGTAAATGGAACAGTTACCTACTTGTATGATTTGACAGCCCTGTACAATCCCAAGCTGAATCCATCGTACGCAGAAGCCTTGGCAATGCAGAACACTGGAAAATGGATTCTCCCGGACGACTATTTTGTTTATACGTATTATTTAACAGTTACTCCATCCGTATTAGTACCCAGTACGTTCACAATAAACACTTCCGTAGTAAATCTTTCGCGTCCGAATTTCGATACTGAGAGCAGCATTGATATTGATGGAGGCGGGATAGTTACTACATACACAGGCGTAAAATCCGCCCTGACGTTTCCGACTTCGCAACAAACAATTTACAGCAAGGAAGTTACGCTACAAAATCTTACCGTATCCCTGACCGGCGGCGCAGGAACGGAAACGTATCCTTTCTGGCTGTACGTGGAAGGGAATGACATCGCCGACGGCAGCCTGCAACTGCAACCCGTCGGCTCGGAAATGCTGCCGGTTATCAATGGCCGCTGGATTACGCTGGGCGATATATCGGCCAATACCAGCGCCGTATACAACCTGAAATACACCAGCAGCAACCCTGTGCCCGCCGGTAACGACATCAAAGTATACCTGGTAAGCGGTTATGGCGACAATATTAGCGCCCAAATAAGCGGGAATACGGCTATCACGGCGATAGACAGTAAATACCGGAGCGTCACCCGGACATTAAAAACAATTCCTTCCGCTTCGACGCTTCTCAACGGCTCAATCAGCGTTTCCA